>JBKOZO010000015.1:0-6549 GCA_046725935.1 Acidobacteriota bacterium
GTGCCGCCCCGTGCCGCGCGGATCTCGTTGAATGCGGGCGTGTCGTAGGACGGACTGAGGTCCCACGCCCAGAGGCCGGCATGGGAAAAGCTTCCGTTGGCACCCTGCGAACATACATGGATCGTCTCGTACTTGAAGGGAAGCCGATAGAAACTGTTGGGCACGTTCTCGCACAGATTCACGGCATCCCGCACGATCGGGTCGTCGAGCTTGCACGCGTAGGAAAACGGGTGGCCGTTGCGGGTGTGCGTGATGCGCGGCCAGCGCAGGCCCGCATACTGAGTTGCGCCGATCAGTTGCTCGAGCGTCCCGAACAGACTCTGCGACGAAGCTTCGACATCGATGTTGTAGATCCCGAAAAATTGATCTCCCGTGATCTCGGCCCATGACGGTGTCGTTCCGGCGCCCTTCCACGGATAGCCTTCGGCACGGAAGGTCGCGTCGCCGGAATCCTTGCCGATGAGGACGTTGGACGTACTCTTGACCTGCGCCTTGTCGAAGCTGTGGGGATCATTGTCGTCGACAACGAAAACTTTGCGATCGTAGTTCATCTGCGTGCAGTAGCCGTACCGATTCTCCAGGTTCACGTCGTAGACCAGGGTCTGGATGACTTCCGGACTGGTGCACGCACCGGTCACGAGCGAGCACATCTGGCGCCGCCTCTTGACGGTGAGGGTCATCGGCTTTGCTCGTGCGGCTTTCGATGGGACGTCCACTTCGCGATCGGCCGGATCGAGATCGGCGGCCACGAGCTGATTCACCATTTTGATCCCGCTGGGCCGCGTGTAATCGGAGCGGATTTCCAGGCTGTAGCGCCGGTAGAAGAGTTGGCCGGGATCACCCGGAGAACACGGCGATCCCTTTCGCGCGCCGAGGCGCATTCCCTTCTCGAGGAAAAGCTTGTCGAAGGCCTTGTAGCCGGCGGGCTCGTGCAGGAGCTCGGCAGGCTCCTCGCCGAGGGGACCAGAGGGCTGGATGGGAGCGATCCGCAGCTGGATGCAACCGATGTCTTCGGCCCACTGCTGGGGCGGCCAATTGTCGCTGAGGACGTCGATGGTCGCGGCCTGTATCAGGAAGGTCCCGTCCGCGAACTTTCCGCCGCGAGCTGTGAGCCGTACGCCCTTGGAAAGGGTGCTCGGATACCTCCCTTCGGCCATGGCGATGCTGACACCCGTGTCCAGCGTGACGACGCCGTACCGGTCATCGATGTCGGCGATGAGACCCCGCACCGTGTCGGGACCTCCGAGGGCGCGGCAGGTTCGCTCGAAGAGCGGCGTCGACTTCTCACCGGCGCGGGTCACGGCGTTCACGAACATGCGCGCCGTTCGGATTCTGGCGATGAGTAAATCGCGCGGTGTCGCATCCTCATTCCATGTGTCGGGGATGGGGGGCGGATTGCGCCGCGCGTCGTTCTCGCGCGACGCGAGGTCGGCCTCCGCCCTTTGCGCCTGCGACAGCGCATCCTGCCAGCTCCGCCACGCGGCGCACAGCGCGCCGGCTTCGAGCTCGGCCCCGGCCCGCGCCGCGGCCTCGAGGCTCGCATCGAGATATCGCCGCACCGCCAGGTACTCTTCGCCGGAAGACAGGTATTTCTTCGCGCGAGTCCCCTCGTCCAGGAGACCATGGGTAAAGAGCTCGGCCCGGCGCAACACTTCGACGGGCGCGCAGCCCTGCGACACCGGCCTGGCTCCGCGCGGAGTTTTGAGGCAGAAATCGTCGCCGTCCGGGACCTGATCGCAATCCTTGTCACCCGGGCACGCGGCGACGGGCGTCGCCCGGCGCTCGGCCTGTTGAGCGCCTGCGGATTCCCTCTCCTGGGTCAACGAATCGCTCCGGCCGAACATCCATAGGAGCGCCATCGCGAACGCGAGACGCAGCATCCACCGGGACATGGGTAACCTCTTTTTGCGAGCGGAAGTCGCGAAATGCTGCGGACAGTCTCGGCCGGAGGCTACGAAGAGGAACGCACGCAGGCGACGTACTCCGGCCACGGGAGGAAGGACCTAGGTTCTCTTTCACGATACCACCGATGCGTGTCGGCGGGCGCGACCCCGGCCGCAATAGCGCCTCGCGTTCCGTAGACAAGCGCCGGATCGGGTGATTTTTTCGGAGGCTCTCGCCCTTCGAGATGGCGGCGCGGCGCTCCTCGGGATGACAAAGCGACTATCACCCGCTTCCCCCCAGCACCGCGCAGGGCGGCGAGACGAAGGGCGCCACATCGTAGTCGGGCGGCTCGGCTGTGTGGTGCCTCTTGAAGTCGAGGACCTCGGCGATGTTGTCGGCGTTCGCGTCGCGCACGGACAGCGGCTCGAGGTCGAAGCGCCACTCGATCATTTTCAGAACCGAGGTGTGATCGTAGATGCCGTCGGCGATGAAGCCGCGGCGAGCCATCGGGGCGACGACGAGGCACGGGACGCGGAACCCGCGAAGCTCGAAGAAGGGATTGACGTCATTCGTGAAGGGCGGAGGAGCGTGCTCGAAAAAGCCGCCCCACTCGTCGAAGTTGATGATGAGCACCGTGTGGTCCCAGTCCGCTCCGGTCGTGATGGCCTTGTAGGTCTGGGAGAGCCAGTACTCGCCCGCCCGGATGTCGCCGTGCGGATGGTAGTCCGAGGACGTTCCCTCTTCGTGGCCGGCGAAGGGAGGATCGACGAACGCGACTTCGGGCAGGTCGCCGGACGCGCAATCGGCGAGGAAATCGTCGTAGCCACGCATGATGCCGTCGTATTTCGTTCCCCACAGGCCCAGAAACGGGATGTCGGAGAAGTAGTAGCGCCCTCGCAGGTCTTTAGCGGCGAGGAGATCCCAGACCGTCGGCAGCGTGCACGGCGTCGTCGTGTCGCCGAGACGATCCGTGACGCCGGCGTGCTGATAAAGCCGATTCGGCTGGGTGGGCGCCATGATCGCCGAAAAATAGCGGCTGCAGACGGTCCAATCCGGCGCCGCCTGTCCCAGAAACGGAAGGTCCTCCTGGCGGTAGTACCCGATCGCGTAGACGTCGTTGGAGCCGGCGCGGAGCCAGCCGTCGCATCTGCGGTCGTTGTACTCGTCGCGTCCTCCGCGAAAGGAGTGGTCGGGATCCGGGTGCCCGCAGCCCTGGAAGTCGGGCGCCAGCGGATACGTCTCGAACGCCGCGCCGTTTCTGTCGGTGTAGATGAGGCCCGCCTGCATGCCCTCGGCGCCGGGAAGCCAACCGAGGAGGTGATCGAAGGAACGGTTCGCCATCATCGCGACGACGATGTGATCGATCCCGCTCTTCCTGGGCTTCGGCAGTTTCTGCCTGTGGCCGGCGGCCCAGAGAGGCGAACGGCCCGCCGAGAACGCGGTCAGCGCAGCCGTCGACCCGTAGATGAACTGACGGCGGGTGAACCGAGACATGGCGAAACCTCCTGATCGGCTCGTTTGGGGTCGCTCTAGGTGTCCCGGGAGGATATCCCGCGACGACCGGTAATCAACCCTCGTCCCAGTTGCTAAGTCGGTTCTCGACTCTGCAATCGGCGTGCCTCGGCGGCTCGAGGGTATTCTTCCCGCGAAACCAGGAGGTCGCCGCCGGATGCTCGGGACTCTCGCGGTCGTCTCACTCGTCGTCGCGCACGTCACGGTCATCGATCCGGCCGACGGAGCGGTCCGGAAGGACATGTCCGTGGCAATCGAGGGCGATCGCATTGTCTATGCGGGGCCGGCCTCCACGATCCGGGTGCCGCCGGCCGCGCAGGTCATCGACGGATCCGGCAAGTTTCTGATCCCGGGCCTCTGGGACATGCACATACATACGTTCTTCGGCGATTGGGTGCCGGGAGGGCGCGAGGTGACGTTGCCGCTATTCATCGCGAATGGCGTGACGGGCGTCCGCGACATGGGAAGCGATCTGGACCCGATCCTCAAGGTGCGGACAGACATCGCGGCCGGCAGGCAGCTCGGTCCCAGGATGGTGATCTCCGGGCCGATGCTCGACGGCGAGAAGACGCCGTTTCCGGCCGTGATCGTCGTGAAGACACCGGACGGCGGCCGCGGCGCCGTGCGCAAGCTACAGGCCGCCGGAGTCGACTTCATCAAGATCCAGTCGCTGGTGCCGCGCGACGCATACTTCGCGATTGCGGAGGAGGCGAAGAAGCAGAAAATCGTCTTCGCCGGCCATGTCCCCGACCAGATCCGTGCGTCGGAGGCGTCCAACGCGGGGCAGAAGAGTTTCGAGCACTTGATCGGTATCTTCGAAGGCAGCTCGACTGCAGAAGAGGCGTTTCTAGAGGGCAAGAAGGGACCGGCAAGGTTTCTCGAAACGTACGATCCGAAGAAGGAAGCGGCGCTCATCGCGCTTCTCGCAAGAAATCAGACCTGGCAGTGCCCGACGCTCCTTTGGGAGCTCGGCGGCTGGCTCGTGGACGTGTTCGACGTGTCGCAGTACGCGGAGATCCGCTACGCGGCGGACTCGTGGCGGCAGAAGACGTGGCCGCGGTTCAAGGCGGACATGACGAAGAGCTACATCACGGATCCCCTGGACGTCCGCAAGCAGTTCGTCGAGCACGAGCTCGGGATCATCGCGCGGCTGAAGACGGCGGGAGTGCCATTCCTTGCGGGCACCGATACGCCGGCGGGCGTCGGCATCGTGCCCGGCTGGAGCCTGCACCGCGAGCTCGAGCGCTTCGTCGCGGCCGGCTTCACGCCGCTCGAGGCGCTGCAGACGGCGACGATCAACCCGGCCAAGTACCTCGATCGAACCAAAGACTTCGGCAAGGTCGAGAAGGGCAAGATCGCGGATCTCGTCCTGCTCGACGCGAATCCCCTCGACGACATCGCCAACACTCGGAAGATCACCGCGGTCGTCGCGAACGGGAAGTATCTCCCCCGCGCCGACCTCGACAAGATCGTCGCGGATGTCGAGGCATACGCAAAGGGGCACTGACCTTAGCCGTCATCCCGAGCTAGTCGTGCACGGGATCCCTCGTCGCTGCGCTCCTCGGGATGACACACAAAAAGCCGTCATCCCGAGCGAAGCGAGGGATCCCGGGCTTGATAAGGCTCGACGCGTATCAAGCACGGGATCCCTCGTCGCTACGCTCCTCGGGATGACGGCGTAGGTAGCTCGCGACAATCACTAGTTGTGAGGTCGTATTGGGTTTACATCATGGCGAGCGCCCATCGGACGCTGTACGTGGGCATCACGAATGACCTGGAGAAGCGGTTGTTCGAGCATCGGCGCGGGATTACCGAAGGCTTCACGAAAAAGTACAACGTCCATCGGCTCGTCTACTTCGAGCAGACGGACGAGCCATTGGCGGCGATCGCGCGGGAAAAGCAGATCAAGGGCTTATCGAGAGCGAAGAAGATCGCTCTCATCGAAGGGCACAACCCGGAGTGGAGAGATCTAAGCCGTGATCCCGAACCTTAAGCCGTCATCCCGAACGCAGCGAGGGATCCCGGACTAATCGAGCACGGGATCCCTCGTCGCTCCGCTCCTCGGGATGACGGCGGGGGATCGACGGCTACTGTGACGCCTTCTTGATCAGCGCGAGCGCCTTGGGATTGGCCTTGTACGCATCGGCATAGGCCTTGGCGGTCTCGGGCTTCAGCCGCGCGCCGGCCGCGATGAGCTCTTCCAGGCCGGGATTGCCGGAGTAGATGGTCATCTCGAGCGCGGTCAAGCCGGCCCAGCTTTTCGCATCGAGCTTCGCTCCGGCCTTCAGCAGCATGCGCAGGGTCTGCCGGTCGCACTTGTCGGCGGCGAACATCAACGGGGTGATCTGCTTCTCGTCCTTCGCGTTGACATCGGCGCCCTTCTTGAGCAGTAGCGCGGTGAGCTCGTGGCCCTTCTCGGGGCTCGCGCAAGGAGCCTGGTTGAAGTACAGGATCATCAGCGGCGTGCGGTGGTTCGATCCGACGAAAACGTAGTTGGCCGACATGCCACCGTCGAGGTACGCCCGAACCGCTTCGACGTCGGCTTCGGAGAGGGCGCGATAGAAGCTCCCCTCGTCGAACTCGAGCTTGCGCTCGCGGAGCGTGGCGAGGCCTTTCTCCTCGTTTCCGGATTCCGCCGGCGCAGCCTTCCCCGAGGCGGGCGCGGACTTCGCCGCCGAGGCGGCCGGTTCGGCGGCCACGCCTCCTTTGATCAGGCTCGGACTCCCCGCGCCTCCCCGTTCGATCCACTCGACCGCCGTCTTCGCGTCGTCGGCGATCGAAGCGTCGGACGCCTTCGTCAGCGGCCGGATCGCGTCGAGCGCGCTCTTGGCCTGGCCCTGCCGGTTGCGCAGAAACAGGAGCGCTCTTTGCCGCGCTCCGACGTCGGCGCCCGACACGGCCACGTCGGCCAGCGTGGCGACCACGTCCGTCGTGTCGAGATACAGGACGTTGTAGGCGGCGACCGCGTTGACGGCAACGTCGTGGTCCTTTCCCTTCATCGCGGTCACCAGCGCACCCTTCGTGGCGTTGGCCACCGAGACCTTGGCGGACTTGGCGATCGGGTTCGCGACGTTGCCGATCTCCTCGACCGCCTCGGCCGCGCGTGCGCGGATGCTCGCCTCGGGATCGCTCGACATCAGTCGCGCGAGCTCG
>JBKOZO010000016.1:0-48232 GCA_046725935.1 Acidobacteriota bacterium
GGAGCGCCCCCACCGCGACGACGGCCCAGAGCGGAGGGGTCGGGCGCAGGAAGGCGGCGCCCGCGGCGCGGTCGGCCAGCAGCTCCAGCGAGCGGCTTCCCCACGCAAACGCCGCCTCGAGAGGTCCGGCCGGGAGGCCGACGGCGTAGAGCAGCAAAAGGAATCCTCCCCCGGCGATGAGCGCTCCCGACAGCGGAACGGTCAGCGGCGCCGTCAACCAGGCTCCGGCCGCAACGACGTTGAACCGCCACAACAGGATGGGAGCGGTCGCGCACTCCGCCGCCAGGGCCGCGGCGAGCCCGGTAAAGAGCCATTCGGGCCGTTTCGGAAGACGCGCGCGAATCGGGGCGGCGAAGAGGGCAATTCCACAGACGGCCGCGAAGGTGAGGAGTGTTCCTACGGAAAAGATCTGGGCGGGAGCCGCAAGAAAGAGCATCAAAGCGGAAAGCCCGATCGCCTGCGCGTGTCCGATCGGCCGTTCGAAAAAGCGGGTGGCGATGAAGATCCCGACAACCAGTCCCGCCCGAACGGCTGGCGGATTGGCGCCTCCGACGAGAACGAACAGGAGGACGGAGAGAAGCAGAACCACGTCGCGGGGCTTGCCGTCGATTCTCAGGAGCCGCAGGAGAGCGAGCACGAGTCCGGCGGCCAAGACCACGTGGAGGCCCGAAACGACCAGGAGGTGATAGAGCCCGCCCCGGCGGTAGCGAGCCACCATTCCCCTGTCGAGCTCGGCCGTGCGCCCGAGAAGGAGCGCCGCGAGCGGTCCCCGGACGTCGCGTTCGTATGCGGCGTCGCGAGTCCCCGGCGCCGGCATTCGCGAGTAGAGCCAGCGATTCGGACCGGCCAGCACCGAGAGCAAAGTCCTTCCGATGCCCCGGACCATCAGGGGGCTCTTGACCGACATTCGGAAGCGGGGCCAGGGCAGCGCGAGCTCCCGGTCCGACACGGGAAGATCTTCCGGCTCGAGATGCCCGGTGACGCGGATCCGATCGCCGCGGCCGGCGGCGGCGGCGACGTCCTCCTGTCCCGCGACGAAGAGCGAAACCTCGGCCGGAAAGTCCCGCCATTCACCGCCGACGAGGAGACGCCGCGCGTCCATCCGTGCGCGGGCCGAGGGCGGGCGGCCGTTCCAGAAGTCGGAAAGCGTCCCCTCGATCACGTCGGCGCGGCCGGGAGTCGCGGGAAGGCGCGCGGCTGCGGCCCGGGCGATTCCCGCGCACGAGGCGATCCTCTCCCGCCCCGAGAGGAATCCTGCGCCGAGCCAGAACGAAACGAACGCCAGGCGAAACGCGAAGCTTTCGCTGTGGCGAGGCGAGAGCACGGCGAGCGCCGCCGTGCTCGCGAGGATCAGCGCCGCCGCGAGGACGGCGCCTCCGGCCGACCACGAGCCCGCGAAAATGCCGGCCACCGCGCACACCGCGGCCCTGGCCGCCGGCGCGCGGGCGCCGGCGAGGACCGGGCGGATCACGCCGCTCGCTCGAGCATGACGACCGCTTCGATCCGATGCGTGAACGCGAAGAGGTCGAAGAGCCGGGTGCGGCGGATGCGGAAGCCCTCCGCGACGATGGCGGAGAGGTCCCGCGCGAGCGTGGCCGGGTCGCAGGAAACGTACACGAAGACGCTCTCCGTCCGCCGGACGAGCGCCCGGGCGAGGTCCGTGTTGAGGCCCGCCCGCGGAGGATCGGCGACGACGCACGACCACCGGCGATCGTCTTCGGCGAGAAAGTCGGAGGCCGGCGCCTCGACGGTCTCCAGACGATCCCGGTCCGCCCACGACTCGCGGGTCGCGCGCGCGTCCGCCGCCGCCCCCTCGTGGCCCTCCACGGAGGTCGGGCGATGCCCGGCGTCGAGCAGCGCGCCGGCGAAGAGACCCGCCCCTCCGAACACGTCGAGCGCTTCGCCCGGAGGCGCGAGCCGCGCGTCTTCGACGACGGCCGCATAGAGGTCGCCGACGAGGTGGCGGTTGCCCTGGAAGAACGTGTCGACGGAGATCGTGAAGACGCGGCCTCCGACCTCGAGGGCGAGAGAGGGCTCCCCTTTCGTCAGAAGCGGCTGGCGGTCGCTCGATTCGACACGCACGCCGTCGAAGAGTCGGGCCAGCCCCTCTCCGAGCCCGGCGACCTGGCCCGCGTCGCGGTCGGCGGTCGCGCGGGCGAGGCGGCGCGCGCCGTCCACCGATTCCAGAATCGCGAGCTCGTGCACGTTCGCGTCGCTTCTCTCGAGAACCTCGCGGATCCGCGGAAAGAGTGCTCGGGTCCCTTCCGCGATCCCCTCGCAGGCGTCCGCCGGCACGACGCGGTGCGAGCCCGGGGAAAAGTAGCCGAACTCGCCGCCCTCGACGTGGAGGCGCGTGCGGAGCCGGTACCCCGCCGGGGAGACCCTTCCGATGGAAACCTCGCCGACGTCCGAAGGATCCATGCGCCCGATGCGCCGCAGAGTCTCCAGGAACAGCTCCCGTTTCGCCGCGAGCGCGGGGCCCGCGGCGAAGTGCGCCCAGTCGCAGCCGGCGCAGTCCGCGTGGGGCCCACCGACGCGGTCAGGCGACGTCAGCCGCACGCTGCGGACCGCGCCGCGCCAGAAACGCTTTCTCACCTCATATACATTTGTCTCGACGAACTCGCCGGGCAGGGCGCGATCCACGAATCCCACGCCGTCCGACGTCCTCGCGACCCCTTCCCCCGTCGGCGCGAGCTTCTCGATGGCGACGGTGCGGATCATGACGAGGTTCCAGGTTCCAGGTCCCAGGTCCCAGGTGACCAACCCGACTTGGGACTTGGGACCTGGGACTTGGGACCCTTCACAGCAGACTCAATCTCGGCAATTCGAGGAGCTCCCTGATCGTCCTGCGGGTCAAGGCCCGCGAAGTTTTGTCGAGTGTGGCGGGGTCCATGCGGTCTCCGGCTCCCGCGAGTTGGCGCGCCACGTCGGCGGCGAGGGCGTCGCGCTCGCGCTCGGGCAGCATCTCCGTCAGCTCGCGCGCCAGCCGCCGGTCGAGCCGGGCGAGCGACGCTTCGACCTCCCCGGCGGGCTTGCCGGAGGCCGAGAGGCGAGACAGCGAGCGCAGCGCCGAGTCGAGCGGAGCGGCGAGCTCGGAACGCCGGGCACGCACGGCTTCGAGCTTCTGCGACAGAGCGGCCAATCCCGAATGGACGTCGGGGTCCGGACCCGACCCCGCGGCCTTGCCGCGCGACGTCTCGGCGCGCCTCTCCCAGGCCTCGAGCACGGCGTCGCGGCAGTACGAGAGCGAGTTGACGCGTCCGACCGCGCGGCGCTCCTCGCGGCGGGCGAAGGCCTCGTCGATCCCGGCTTCGACCGCCTCGAGCGGGACCCCGAGCGCTCTCCACTCCTTCAGCAGTGCGAAATCCTTGGGCGAGAGCAGAAACGGCGTGCCGCGCCTGCGGATGAACGCGGCCTCGGCGGCGGCGTAGTACGCCCTACTGTCCTCGGTTTCGCTCATCGATGAGCCGCAGCCCCTTGAGCGTCAGAAGCGGATCGACCTCCGAGATGCGCTGAGAGCCCCCGCCGAAGAGCTCGGCCAGGCCGCCGGTGGCGAGGACGGCGGGCTTGCCCCCCATCTCGGCGGCGATGCGGTCGATCATTCCATCCACCATCGACAGATACCCGAAGTAGAGGCCCGACTGGATCGAGCCCGCGGTCGACTTGCCGACGACGCGATCGGGCCTTCGGATCTCGACCCTCCAGAGCCTCGCGGCTTTTTCGAAGAGGGCCTCGGCCGAGATCGTGATGCCCGGAACGATCACGCCGCCGGCGTACTCGCCCTTCGCGGTCACGACGTCGAACGTCGTGGCAGTGCCGAAATCGACCACGATACACGGGCTTCCCAACCGGTCGATGGCGGCAACCGCGTTGACGATGCGGTCCGCGCCGACCTCCTGCGGGTTGTCGTAGAGGATCGGCATGCCCGTCTTGATGCCGGGCTCGACGAACAGGGGCTCGCGGTCGAGAAGCTGGCGGAGGGCCTGGCGCAGCGGGAACCGCAGCGACGGCACGACGCTCGCGACGATGACGCGCATCGGAGACAGCGGCGCCGGCTCGGGCCCCGACGCGAAGAGTCCCCGGATCGATAGCGCGATCTCGTCGGAGGTCGCGTCCCGGCGCGTCGTCAGACGCCAGCTGCGGTCGAGTGCGGCTCCGCGCCAGAGCCCCAGCACCGTGTTCGTGTTGCCGACATCGACCGCCAGCAGGAACTCGCCCGCGGACGGCGCGCTCACCATCGCGCGACTTCTCCCGAGGCCACGACCGTCTCTCCCGACTCGGTCTGGAGCCTCAGGAAGCCGGCCCGGTCCAGGCCGACGTAGCGCCCTGTCACGTCTTCGCCGTTGCGCCGCACCGTGAGCACGTCGCCGGGCCGGTGGAGCGAGACGCGCTCCCACTGCCGGACCTCGTCTTCCCAACGCGGAGCCGCAAGCTCGCGGTCGAGCCGGTCCAGAACCGCCTGGAGGAGCGATGACATCGCGGGCGGCCGCCCCATCTCTTCCTCCAGCGTCGTGGCGTTGGGCACGGCGAGATCGCCGGCCGATCCCAGGACGTTGACGCCGACGCCCAGGGCGACGTATGTGTCGTCGCCCTGGGTGCGCGACTCCGCGATGACTCCGGCGAGCTTGCGGCGGCGGACGTAGAGATCGTTCGGCCACTTCAGCTCGATCGGGGTCCCGGTCGCCTCGGCGAGCGCCTCGCGGATCCAGCGGGCGACGGCGATCGGCACGATCGAGAGGGGCTCGCCTTCGGCGGCGCGTCGCACGACGGTGAGGTAGATCCCGCGGCCCGCCGGAGCGAGCCAGGCGCGCCCCTGGCGGCCATAGGCCTCGGTCTGCGCCTCGGCCACGATGACGCTGGTGGGAAGCATCTGGTCCTCGGCGAAATAGGTCTCGATCAGCTCGCGCGCCAGGGCGTTGGAGGAGGGAATCGCGTGAAAGCCGACGTAGTTCTCCAGCACCCGCCAACGCCTGGTCTCGATCTCTCCGTCCACGAACGCGATCACACCCGACCCAGCGCCGCCCGTTTCTCTTCCAGCTCGCGCAGCCTCTGGCGCGTCTTCTCGACCACGGACGCGGGAGCCTTTTCCAGATAGGCGGGGTTGGAGAGCTTGGCCGAGAGCGCGGTGATCTCGTCGGCGACCGCCGCGAGAGCCTTTCCAGCGCGCTCGCCGGATTCGGCCGCCACTCCGCGGGAGAGCCTGAGACCCACCGCGAGCCCCGAGACGACGTCCCTCACGGCGCCGTCGGGAGGCGCGGCGAACGCCAGGCCCGACAGCCGCGCGAGATGCCGGAGCAGCGGCGCGAGCGACTCGAGAGCCGGAAGCACGGACGGGTCCGGCGACGCCGGATCGACCCAGAGCTCCACCGGTTCCGTCGGAGGGGCTCCCCGCTCGGTGCGGAAGTTGCGAACCCGCGTGACGAGGGCACGCAGCGCGTCGACCGCGGACTCCGCCGCGGCGTCGCGGGCGCCGGTTCCCTTCGGGTACGGCGAGACGATGAGGGTGCCGGTCTTTCCGGTCAGCTTCTCCCAGATCTCCTCGGTGACGAAGGGCATGAAGGGGTGCAGTAGCGTCAGCGACCCTTCCAGACACTTCGCCAGGACGGCGCGCGCCGCCGCGGCCGCCTCTCCGTCCGGATTCGCGAAGACCGGCTTGACCATCTCGAGGTATCCGTCGCAGAGCTCGTGCCAGACGAATCCGTAGATCGCCCCGGCCGCTTCGTCGAAGCGGAACGCTTCGAGGTGGCGGTCGACGTCGGCCGCCGTCGCGTCGAGGCGCGACAGGATCCAGCGGTCGGGAAGCGAGAGCTTGGCTTTCGTAAGATCGGCCGCCGCCGCGCCGGCCTCCAGCTGCATCAGCGTGAAACGCGCCGTATTCCAGATCTTGGTGGCGAAGTTGCGAGAGCCCTCCATGCGCCCGCGCTCGACGGAGACCGTGGGCCCCGACGAGGCCGCGGACGCCAGCGTGAACCGGACGGCGTCGGCGCCGAACTCCGTGATCGCCTCCAGAGGGTCGATCACGTTGCCCTTGGTCTTCGACATCTTCTCGCCGCCCACGCGCACGAGGCCGTGGAGGTGCACGGTGTGGAAGGGCGCCTGCCCTGTGAACCGGTAGCCGGCCATAATCATGCGGGCGACCCAGAAGAAGAGGATGTCGTAGCCGGTGACCAGGACGTCGGTCGGATAGAACTCCTCGAGATCCGGCGTCTTCTCCGGCCAGCCCATCACCGAGAAGGGCCACAGCTGGGACGAGAACCAGGTGTCGAGCACGTCGGGGTCCTGCGTGAGCTTCGTCGATCCGCAGGTTTCGCATGCCACGGGATCCTCGTCGGAAACGGTCAGGTGGCCGTTCTCGCACGTGAACGCGGGAATCCGGTGCCCCCACCAGAGCTGCCGCGAGATGCACCAGTCGTGGATGTTGCGCATCCACTCGAAGTAGGTCTTCGTCCAGGCCTCGGGGACGAAGCGCACCTCGCCCTTCTCGACGGCGCGAATCGCGGGCTCGGCCAGAGGCGCGATCTTCACGAACCACTGCTCCGAGAGATACGGCTCGATGATGGTGTCGCACCTCTGGCAGTAGCCGAGGACGTACTTGTGGGGCTCGGTCCCGACGAGGCGCCCCTCCTCCTCGAGCCGCACCAGGACACGCTTGCGCGCCTCGAAGCGGTCCAGGCCCGCGAAGGCTTCGCCGGCCTCGGGCGTCATCTTTCCGTTGGGGCCGATGACGATGACCGCCGGCAGATCGTGGCGGCGCGCCGAGGCGAAGTCGTTGGCGTCGTGCGCGGGCGTGACCTTGACGATGCCGGTGCCGAACTCCCGGTCCACGAGGATCGGATCCTCGATGACGGGGAGCCGCCGGCCCACGATCGGAAGCGTCGCGGTCTTGCCGCGCAGCGCCGCCGTCCTCGGGTCGTCGGGGTGGATCGCGAGCGCCGTATCCCCGAGCATCGTCTCCGGCCGCGTCGTCGCCACCACGGCCCCGCCGGCGACTCCGTCGACGTCGTAGCGAATCCTGTAGAGAGTGCCCTCCGTCTCGCGGTGCACGACCTCAAGGTCGGAGACCGCGGTCTCGCAGCGCGGGCACCAGTTGACGACGTAGCGGCCCTTGTAGATCAGGCCGTCGCGGTAGAGGAGCACGAACGCGTGGCGGACCGCTCGCGAGAGATCCGGGTCCATCGTGAAGCGCAGCCGGCTCCAGTCGAGCGAACAGCCCAGCTTCTTGAGCTGATTCAGGATCTGGTCGCCCGACTCCCTCCGCCACGCCCACACGCGCTCGACGAAGTCCTCGCGCCCCAGATCGCGGCGGCGCACGCCTTCCTTGAGCAGGTGACGCTCGACCACCATCTGCGTGGCGATGCCGGCGTGGTCGGTGCCCGGAACCCAGAGCACGCGCCGGCCCTGCATCCGCTTCCAGCGCGCCAGGATGTCCTCGATCGTCCGCCCATAGGCGTGACCGATGTGGAGCCGCCCGGTGACGTTGGGCGGCGGGATGACCATGACGAAACGGGCGGAACCGGGCGGCCCCGACGGCTCGAAACGCCGGTCGTTCACCCAGCGCTCGTACCACCGCTCTTCGAACGCGGCGGGATCGAACCTCTTCGCCAGTGTCTCCACGACGGGCTTTTCGTGCATGAAAAAAGGGCTCTCGGAGCCCTTTCATATATCAGAAGGCGCGGGGTTTCTATTCCGTAAGGCCGGTCATCTCGAGCGCAGCGAGAGATCCCGGACTAAGTACGGGATCCCTCGTCGGTGAACGCCAAGCTTCGCTTGGCGTTGCCTACTGCTGGGGGTCTGCTTTCGGTGGTCGGCTTCGCTCCTCGAGATGACCCGCGGGGGCGCTGCGCGCTCCGCCGGTCATTCGACGCCGGCCTCGAGCTCCTTGATGCGCTGCTTGATGACGACTTCGGCGACGTCCGGAATCACCTCCCAGGCGATCTCCCGGACGATCTTCTCGGACAGGCGCTCGACGACCCTCGAAGCGAGGCGATCGATCTCGTCGTCGCTCAGGGCCCCCTCGCCGCGCGACACCGACGAGAGCATCTCCTTGAGCTGCCCGATCGACGTCGTCTGGGCGAGCACTTCGATCTCGCGGGAAACGGGCGCTTCTTCCGCCGGCGGCGCCGGGGCGGAAGCGGCCTCGGCCACGGCCGGCGCCGGAGCGGCTTCGATCTCTGCCTCGCGCTCCGGGGCCGCCGAGACGACGGGCGTCTCGTCGGTGATGCGGTCGCGGTCGCGCTCCCGCACGTCGACTTCACGGCTGTTGATTGACGCAAACTCAGCGGCGAGCGGGATCTGGGCCGTCGTCTCGTCGTCGGCGCGGACCGGCGCCGCGGTCTGCGCGCGGCGGCGATTCGTGGAATCGTCGTGCGCGAACGGAATCGGCTGCAGCTCCGGCTCGGGCTCGCGCGGAATCCAGAACGGCGCCGGCACCGGAGCCGGAGGCGCGGTCGGACGCGGGGCTTCCGGCTGCATCCAGTCGGCGAGCGGTTTGGATGGAGCCTCCGGCTCACCGGCGTTGTGGTCTTCGTCGTGGTCCGGATTCATCGCGCCTTCGGAGGCGCCCTCTTCGACATACGCGAATTCCGGGTGCGCCTTCTCGAAGGCCGCGATCGCCGATTCGACATCGGCCTGGCCGTACTCCTCTTCGAACATGTCCGCACCGCCGGGAACACCCGCCGGACGGCGAATCCGCCCGGTGAAGTCCTCCGACGCGAACCCGGCCTCGGTCGGCCGGCGCTCCTCCGCGGCCGGAGGCGGCGGAGCGGGGTTGGGCATCACCGGGATCGCCACCGTATGGGCCGGGGCGACCTCGTCCTGGGGACGCGAGAGCAGCGCCTCGACCTGCCGCAGGAGCTGCTGGGAGTCGAAGGGCTTGGAGACGATGGCATCGCAGCCCAGCCTCTCCGCGCGGTCGCGGTCGAACGGCTCGAAGGTGCCCGAGAGAAGCACTACCGGGATCCGAGAAGTGGCGGGATTCGCCTTGATCGCCTCGCAGACTTCGTAGCCGTTTTTTTCCGGCATGACGACGTCGGCCAGGATCAGGTCGGGGGGCTGCTCGGCGACCTTGTCGAGGGCGCGCTGCCCATTGGGAACGCAGACCAGGTCGTATTCGCTGTCAGAGAAAGTCAGCTCCACGACCTTCTGTATCGTCAGACTGTCATCTGCCAACAGGATTCGCTTTGCCACTGAGTTAACCTTCTGTAAATCAGGAGGTTACACATCTAGGGACAATCTGTCAACTGGCGGCGGGCTCCCAGACGGATGAGAGATACCGGCCGGGTGGCCGGTGGCCGAGATGACCGGCCAGAAATCGCGAGGCCTCGACCACCTTGGCCAATGTCACACCCGTCTCAATCCCGAGTCCTTCCAGAAGATAGAGAAGGTCCTCCGTCGCGAGGTTTCCGGCGGCTCCCGGCGCATAGGGACAGCCGCCGAGTCCGCCGGCCGAGGAGTCGTACGTCGTCACACCGCACTGGAGGCCGGCGTAGACGTTGGCGAGCGCCGTGCCGCGCGTGTCGTGGAGGTGCAGGGCGAGCACGCCCCGCGTGACTCCGGACTCGTAGAGCGTCTCGATGACGTCGAAGACGTCCGTCGGAGTCGCCACGCCGATCGTGTCGCCGACCGAGATCTCGTCGACGGGCAGGTCCAGCAGCTTGTGGACGACCTCCCGGACGGCTTCGGGCGCGACCTCGCCCTCGTAGGGACAGCCGAAGGCCGTCGAGACGTAGCCGCGGACCCGGATCTTTTCCTCCTGCGCCCGCGCGACGACCGGACGAAATCGCTCGATCGACTCGTCCACGCCGGCGTTGATGTTCTTGCGGTTGAACGTCTCAGACGCCGCGGTGAAGACCGCGATCTCGCGCACGCCCGAGGCGAGCGCCCGGTCGAAGCCCTGGAGGTTGGGCACCAGGGCCGGATACCGCACGCCGCTCGCGCGATGGATGCGTCGGTAGACCTGGGCGGTGTCGGAGAGCTGCGGGATCGCCTTCGGAGACACGAACGAACCGACCTCGATCGCCGGGAGGCCCGCGTCGGTCAGGCGGTCGATGAACTCTACGCGGGCTTCGACCGGGATGGTCTCGGCTTCGTTCTGGAGACCGTCCCGCGGACCGACCTCGTAGACCGTGACGTGCTCGGGCAGGTGCGGCCGGCGCAGCGAGTGCTCTTCCCAGGTGTCCATCGGGACACCATTATGACGAGATTTCCGCCAGCTCCACGCCCGCCTCGACGAGGTCTCCCTCGCGGACGAGCAGCCTCCGGACCGCGCCGTCGCGCGGCGCGCGAATGGAGTGCTCCATCTTCATCGCCTCCAGGACGAGAAGGGGCTGGCCCCGCCGGACCGGATCTCCCGGGGCGACCAGGGTCTTGCGGACGCGTCCCGGCATCGGCGACAGGAGGTCTCCGGAGTGGTCGGAGGCCGCGCGCGTGCGGCGGCGCTGCTCGCGCTCGAACACGAACGTCCGCCCGTCGACCCAGACGAAGATCCGGTCGCCGTCGCGAACGGCCGCGACCCGGTGCACCCGGCCGTCGATCACGAACTCGACCGGCGCGCCGGCGCGCGCCACGTCACCGCGGACTTCGAAAGGGACGCGTCGATCGTCGAGGCGGGCCGCACCCCGCTCGAGCCGGACGACGCGGGCAGTCTCGCCGGACGCGAGCCGGTCGGCGCTCACGCTCCCGCCCTCCAGCCCGACGGCGCGCTCCAGGGATCTGCGGTTGCGCGAATCGCCGGCGCCGCGTAGGATGCCGCGTTCTGCGCCAGCGCCGCCGCGATCCAGGCGGCGTCCGGCGGCTCTCCGGCGCTGGCCCGCGGGAGGCTCTGGACGAGGTCGGTCGTGTAGTCACCCGAGGCGAACGCCGGCGATCCGAGCGTCTCGGCGAGCAGGGGAAGGTTGGTCTCCACGCCGAGGACGATCCACTCCGAAAGCGCCCGTCGAGCCCGCGCGATTGCCGCGCCGCGGCTCTCGGCGGAGACGACGAGCTTGGCGAGCAGCGGGTCGTACTCCACTCCCACGACGCTTCCCTCCTCCACTCCGGCGTCGACGCGCACGCCCGGACCCTCGGGAAGCTGCCAGGACAGGATCTTCCCGGCTCGCGGGAGAAAGTCGACGGGGTCCTCGGCATAGAGACGCAGCTCGACGGCGTGGCCGCGCGGCTGAAGACTGCCGTCGCGCCAGGATGCCGGCAGCGGCTCCCCGGACGCCACGTCGATCTGGGCGCGTACCAGGTCGATTCCCAGCGTTTCCTCGGTGATCGGATGCTCGACCTGAAGGCGGGTGTTCATCTCCAGGAAGTGAAATCGCCGCTCCCGGTCGAGAAGGAACTCGATCGTTCCGGCGCTCGTGTAGTCCACGGCGCGCGCCGCGGCGACGGCCGCCGCGCCCATGGCCGCGCGCAGCTTCGCGTCGAGCGCCGCGCTCGGTGTCTCCTCGACGATCTTCTGGTGGCGGCGCTGCACACTGCACTCGCGTTCGAAGAGCGACACCACGTTACCGGCGGAATCGCCGAAGACCTGGATCTCGACGTGGCGGCAGCCCTCGAGGAGCCTCTCCAGGTAGACGGTTTCGTCGCCGAACGCGGCCCGCGCCAGGCGTCGCCCCTCGGACAGCGCGGCCGGGAGATCCTCCGCGCGCTCGACCCGGGCCATGCCTTTGCCCCCGCCTCCCGCGGACGCCTTCACGAGCAGCGGGAAGCCGATGCGGCGGGCCTCCTTCTCCAGCTCCGCGTCGCCCAGAGAGCCGGCGCGCGAGCCCGGCACGACGGGCACGCCTGCGGCCTCCATCACGGCCCGGGCCCGGAGCTTGTCGCCCATCGTTTCGATCGCACGCGGGGAAGGCCCCACCCACACGAGACCGGCCGACGCGACGGCCCTCGCGAACTCGGCGTTTTCCGAGAGAAATCCATAGCCGGGATGCACGGCGTCGGCGCCGGTGGCGCGCGCGGCCTCGAGAATCCTCGGAATCGAGAGGTACATTTCCGAGGGAGAACCCGCGCCGAGAGAGGCGGCCTCGTCCGCGGACTGGACGTGGAACGCGCCTGCGTCCCCGTCGGCGTAGACCGCCACGGTTCGGATCCCCATCTCCCTTGCCGTGCGCGCCACGCGAACCGCGATCTCGCCTCGGTTAGCGATGAGGAGACGCTTCACGGTCCGCTACTCCGCCCGCGCTCGCCCGACTCCCACTGTTTCCAGAGGCCGTATGCCTTCATCTGGTCGGCGAGCTTCCAGCGCGGGTCGAGCAGGATCT
The DNA here is from genome assembly GCA_046725935.1 of Acidobacteriota bacterium. GTDB lineage: Bacteria > Acidobacteriota > Thermoanaerobaculia > UBA5066 > Gp7-AA6 > DAHUXD01. Next base: position 12,246 of record JBKOZO010000016.1, read on the forward strand.
TCTCGATTTCGGCGCGCGTCTGGCGCGGCCCGAGGAGCGTCGGCGAATTCGCGATGCCGAGGACGGCGACCCCCGCGACCGCCGCGTTCTTCCGGGCGCTTTCGAGATCCACCTTGTCGAACGTGTCCGACTCGGCGTGATAGTCGGCCAGGTAGCGGTCCGTTTCCTGGTTGGCGACGAGGTTGGGAACACCCTCCAGGAGAAAATCGAAGTTGTCGGTGCCCAGGATCGCTTCCTCGTCGACCGTGTCCGCGCCCCAGGATGCCACGGGCGCCAGGATCGCCTTGACGCGCGCGTCCAGATCGGGCCGACCGTTGGTGAAGTAACCGACCACCTTGCCGTCGCCGATGTCGTGGATCACGACCGCGACGTGCCGCGGCATCTCGGCGCGATGCGTGCGCACGTATCCCTGCGATCCGAGCAGCCCCGTTTCCTCGCTCGTGAAGAGGACGAAGCGAACGGTGCGCCGGGGCCGCGGTCCCGCGGCGATGGCGCGCGCGACTTCCGTGACAAGCGCGCAGTTCACGCCGTTGTCGAGGGCCCCGGTGCCCAGATCCCAGGCGTCGAGATGGGCTCCGAGCAACACGATCTCCTCGGGCTTCTCCGAGCCGCGGATCTCGGCCACGACGTTGGAGGCCTGCCACGGGCCGCCGATCTTGTTGTTCAGGTCGAGCGACGCCTTCGCCTTTCCTCCCTTTTCGAGGAGCCGGGCCAGCCGCAGCCCGTCCTCGCGCGCGACCTGCGCCATCGGAATCGGCGCGATCGGGCCCCAGGTGATCGTGTGCCGGTACAGTAGGTCGCGAGGCCGGGTCGAGACGAACAGGATGGCCGCGGCGCCGGCGTCCACCGCCGAGCGCATCATCGCGGGGGCGTTCTGGTACTCGGCGAAGAGGTCCGCGAAGGTGTTCATCGGGTTCGATCGCACGAGCACGATCGCGCCTCGGGCGGCCGAGCCGAGCTTCTCGAAGTCCTCGCGCTTCCCGAAGCCGGCGTCCACGACGGGCGCCGCGAGCGCGCCCGACGTCGACGGCGCGAGGCCGAAGGAAACGACGCGCAGCGGAAACCGCACCGGCTCCAGGACCTCCGCCGAGGCCGAAACGGCTTCCCATTTTGCGGGCACCGGGTAAGTCTCGAGCTTGACCGCATCGACGCCGGCGCGCTTGAAGGCGTCGATCCCCCAGCGCAGCGCCTTCTCGTACCCGCTGCTTCCGGTGACGCGTCCGCCGATCTCGTCGGTCAGGACCCGCAGGTCCGGTCCCAGCCGCGAGGACGGCCCGGTCAGGCGCTCGATCAGCGCCGGCGCGGCCTCCTGGGCGGACGCCGCGGAGGCGGCGAGCAGAAACAGTGCGGCGAGGCGGAGGCGGCGCATCCGCGGCCTCCTCAGTTGGCCTTGGGCTCGGCGGTCTCCGCCGACGCCGGCGCCCCGGCCGCCGCCGGCGCGGCTGCCGGAGCCGGAGGTACCACCGGAGGACGCTTCGCCGCCTCGTCCTCGAACTGGTTACCGCAGAAGTAGCACTTTACGGGAGCGCCCGGCAGCTCGTCCGGCCGCCAGGCCGTGAAAACCCTTCCGCATTTCGGACACGGGAACTTCTTCTGCGTGCCTTTCATGCCTTCCTCTCCGGCGCCCACGCGGGACGCCGCTTCTCGAGAAACGCGGTCAGGCCTTCCTTCGCTTCGTCGGTCGCCCGACGTTCGGCGATCGTGCGCACCGTCAAAGCCATTGCGTCGGCGGGAGTCTTGTCCGCGACCTGCTCGATCAAACCCTTCGCGACGCGGACCGCCTCGGGGGCCGAGGTGAGGATCGATTCCACCTTCTTGCTCCCCGCCGCGAACAGCTCGCCCGGACGCACGACCTGGTGCACGAGGCCGATCCGCAGCGCCTCGGCCGCGTCGAACCGGTCTCCCGTCAGAAAGAGGTCGCGCGCGAAGCGTGGACCGATCGCGCGAAGGACGTATGGCGAAATGACCGAAGGAAGAATTCCGAGCTTGACCTCCGCCAGCGAGAAGACAGTCCCCTCGGCGGCGATCGCGATGTCCGCCGCGGCCACGAGGCCCACACCGCCGCCGATGGCGGCGCCGTGCGCGAGCGCGATGACCGGACGGGGACACGCGTCGATCGCGCGCAGCATCTGCGCCATCCGTTCGGCGTCCGCCTCGTTCTCGTCCTTCGTGTACGAGCCGGCCTTGCGCATCCAGGCGACATCGGCACCGGCACAGAAGGTCGGCCCCTCTCCCGAGAGGACGACGGCGCGCACGCCCGGCTCCACCGCGGCCGCGTGAAAGGCCCGCGTCAGCTCCTCGATCAAGACATCGTCGAAGGCGTTGCGGACTTCCGGCCGGTTGAGCAGGATCCGGAGGACCGGTCCGTCCTTCTCGAGCCGAAGGTTCGCGTACGCTCCTCCGCTCACGACGCGTCCGTCAGGTGACCCGAAAGATTCAGCGGCACGACGAGATCTCCTCCCTTCAGGCGCAGGACGAGTCGGCCGGTCAGCCTCACCGCGACCTCGCCGCCCTCCACCAGCGCCCTGCCCGCCGCCGACAGCAGTTCGGCGTGCTCGATCTCGACGGGAAGGCTCAGCGTGTTCTTCTGCCCGGCGTGGAGGATCAGGCCCCGGGTCGCGCCCTCCCCCACGACGCGGTCGTTGGCGTACAGCGTGTATTCCGTCTCCGCGATCTTCAGGTCGAACGAGAGGGGGTTCCGGATGACCACGTCCGCGACGGCCTCCGAGGACAGCAGGCTCATCTGCGTCAGCCGCGTGTTCTCGAGAACGACGAACTGCGATTCCAGGTCGCGGCTCTCGGCCTCGACGTCCTTCCAGGCGGCGCGCCCGTTCCACTCCTTCGTGGCGGTTCCCACGCCGCCCTTCAGGCGATACGTGAAGCCGTCGGCCTTGAAACGGTCGGCCCAGTCCGAAGGCAGGTCGGCGAAACGCACCGTCACGGGAACGCGCCATCGCCCGTTGGCCTGCGACAGCGGACCGGACACCGGCAACTCGACGGACGACCCGTTGATTGCGATCGTTCCCCGGAAGGGCCCCGGCGACAGCTCCGCGGCGGGCCCCGAGATCGTGACGACCGCCTCCTTCTCGTTCTCCACACGCACCGAGAACGTCAGCGGCGAAGGCGGCGCCGCCGCCTGCAGCGCGAAGAGCAGGGCGATCGCGGCGACCACGGCTACATCCGAAACACGCCGAACTCCGATTCCGGAATCGGCGCGTTGTAAGTCGCCGAGAGTGCCAGTCCCAGGACCGTGCGCGTCTCGGCCGGATCGATCACGCCGTCGTCCCACATGCGGGCCGTGGCGTAGAAGGGATGTCCCTCGCGCTCGTACTTCTCGCGCGTCGGCCGTTCGAACTCGGCCACCTCATCGGGCGTCATCGGCGGTTTGCCGGCTCGGGCGAGCTGGTCCTGCTTGACCGTCGACAGCACCGAGGCGGCCTGCGGCCCTCCCATGACCGAGATACGGGAGTTGGGCCAGAGAAAGAGAAAGCGCGGGCCGTACGCGCGGCCGGCCATTCCGTAGTTGCCGGCGCCGAAGGAGCCGCCGATGATGACGGTCAGCTTGGGAACGGCGGCGTTGGCCACGGCGTGGACCATCTTGGCGCCGTCCTTGGCGATTCCGCCGCGCTCGTAGTCCTTGCCCACCATGAAGCCCGTGATGTTCTGGAGAAACAGCAGTGGAATCCGGCGCAGCCCGCAGAGCTGGATGAAGTGCGTCGTCTTCAGCGCCGACTCCGAGAACAGGATTCCGTTGTTCGCCACGATGCCCACCAGGAACCCGGCGATCCGCGCGAACCCGCACACGAGTGTCGTGCCGTAGCGCGGCTTGAACTCCTCGAACCGGGACCCGTCGGTCAGCCGGGCGAGGACCTCGCGCACGTCGTAAGGCTCCCGCGGGTCCGACGGCACGATGCCGTAGATCTCCCTCGGGTCGTACGCGGGCTCCTCCGGCTCCGCGTGGTCGGGGGGCAGCGTTTTGAAGGTGTGGAAGTTTTCGACGATGGCGCGCGCCGTCTCGAGCGCCTGGGCGTCGTTCTCGGCGAGGTAGTCGGCCACGCCCGAAACGCGGGTGTGGACGTCGGCGCCGCCGAGGTCCTCCGCCGACACGTCTTCCCCGGTCGCGGCCTTCACCAGCGGAGGACCCGCCAGGAAGATCGTGCCCGTCCCCTTCACGATCACCGCCTCGTCCGACATCGCCGGAACGTAAGCGCCGCCGGCCGTGCACGAGCCCATCACGACCGCCAGCTGCGGAATGCGCTTGGCGGACATGCGCGCCTGGTTGTAGAAGATCCGCCCGAAGTGCTCGCGGTCCGGGAAGACTTCGGCCTGCAGCGGCAGGAACGCTCCTCCGGAATCCACCAGGTAAACGCAGGGAAGACGGTTCTCCTCCGCGATCTCCTGCGCGCGCAGGTGTTTCTTCACGGTCATCGGGAAGTATGTCCCTCCCTTGACCGTCGCGTCGTTGGCCACGACCATGACCTCGCGCCCCGAGACGCGGCCGATGCCCGTGACCAGACCCGCCGCCGGCGCCTCGCCGTCGTACATCCCGTGCGCCGCCATGGGCGAGAGCTCCAGGAAGGGCGAGCCCGGATCCAGGAGCGCGTCGATGCGGTCGCGGACGAACATCTTCTTCTGCTCCGCGTGCCTCTCGCGGCCCGCGCCGCCCTGACGCACGCGCGCGAGCTCTTCCTTCAGCGCCGCGACGGCGGCCTCCATCGAACGCGAGCGCTCCTGAAACTCGGCCGAGCGCGTGTCGACCTGCGTGGCGAGAACGTCCATCTTGGGCAGTGGGCTAGGTCTGCGCCCGGGCCACCTTCTCGCGCGCCGCCTTCTGGATGAACTCCACCAGCGCCTGGGTGGGAGTTCCCGGAAGGAAGATCTCGCGGATGCCGATGGCCTTGAGATTCGCGATGTCCTTGTCGGGGATGATCCCTCCGGCGATGACCAGGATGTCCTCGCCCCCGCGCTCCTTGAGCAGCTTCAGGATCTCCGGGAAGAGGACGTTGTGCGCGCCCGAGAGGATCGACAGCCCGACGACATCCACGTCCTCCTGGATCGCGGCGGCCGCGACCTGTTCGGGCGTCTGCCGCAGCCCCGAATAGATGACCTCCATCCCCGCGTCCCGCAGCGCGCGCGCGATGACCTTGGCGCCGCGGTCGTGGCCGTCCAATCCCGGCTTGGCGATCAGGACGCGGATGGGTCGCGACATTCGTAAGATGCGAGTGTATCAGTCGATGATCGCCACCGGATCGCCGACCCGCAGGCGATTGCCCGTGATGGCGCGGGCGGAAACGCCGATCAATCCTCCCCGGCCGCGCAGGATCGCCGCGAGGATTCCGGGCGAGCGCTCGGGAGTGTCGGCGTCGAGGCTCGGAACGATGGACCGCTCGCACTGACGGACGATCTCCAGCAGCACGTCGCCGATCCAGATCTGCCGGCCGATCCACCGGTCCTCCTCGAACGGCCGCCCGTCGGGAAGATCGAGCAGGAGATTCGACCGGAAGCGCGCCGGCTCGAGCGGGCCGCCGTACTGCTTCTCCACGAAGCGCACGGTCTGGACCGACAGGACGTGGAGCGGCGCGAGCTCGGCGTGGGCGTCCTCGCGGGCCCTCAGGCGCACGTGCCGGCCGCACCGGCGCGCGATGTCGTCGAGCCACGCCGGGTCGGTGAGCTCGCGTTCGGAACCGTCCGGGAGACGGACCCGGATCCAGGCGGCGAGGTCCGAGCCGCGCACCATGGGATCCAGAAGACGCGCGCGGTAGCGCAGCAGGAACGGGACGGTCAGGGAGGACAGCGCCACGCCCTGCTCCTCGTCGAACAGGTCGTAGATGCGGTCTCCCGCGAGTCCCGAGCCCTGGATCAGACACTCGTTGGGCTGTTCTCCCCCCAGAGAGCGCACGGGGAAACGACGCAGCCCCGCCAGCTGTCCGACGACCTCCGCAAGTTCCATGGAGTGGCCCGTGAGACTAATGCACGGGCCGGGTTTCGACAACCCGAAGGATGCGGTCGTCCCCGGGCGCGGGCTTCCCGCGGCCGTCGCGGTTGCTCGTGGCTACGTAGAGGGCTCCGTCCGGGCCCGACACGACGTCGCGAAGCCGGCCATAGACGCCCTTAAAGAGATCCTCGGTCTCGGCCACTTTGCGGGGATTGGAGGGATCCAGCCGGACGCGAACGAGCTTCTCGCCCCGCAGGGTCGCGAAGAAAAAGTCGCCCCGAAAGGACGGAAGGAGGTTCCCGCGCGAGAACGAGGCGCCCGAGGGAGCGACGGCCGGCGTGTATTCGAGCAGCGGCGGCACGGTGCCTTCCTTCGTCTCGCGGTGATGCACGAGGGGCCAGCCATAGTTCTTGCCGGACTCGACGATGTTGACCTCGTCGCCTCCGCCGGGACCGTCGAAGCCCGACGGCCCGTGCTCGGTCTGAAACTGGAGCCCGGAGCGCGGCTCCCAGTCGAGGCCCTGGGAGTTGCGGTGGCCGTAGGAGAAGATCGGTGAGCCGGGAAACGGATTGTCCGAGGGAATCGACCCGTCGAGATTCAGACGCAGCGTCTTGCCTCCGAGCGACTTCAAATCCTGGGCGATCTCCCGTGTCGTGGCGTCGCCGGTCGTCGCGTAGAGCTTGCCGTCGGGCCCGAATCGGAGCCGGCATCCCGCGTGATATTGCGCGGCGGGAAGTCCTTCGATGATCACCGTCCGGTCGGTCAGCGCGTCCCCGGCGTCGCGGAATCGCGCGATCCGGACCCTGGGGCCCTGCGGCATGTCGTAGGCGTACGCTAGATACAGCAGGCGCGAGCGCTCGTAGTCCGGCGCGATGGCCATGCCCATCAGCCCGCTCTCTCCCGAGGCTTCAACATCCGTCAGGACCGCGAGCGGCTTTCTCTGGAGCGCCCCGTTCTCGACCACGCGCACGCGGCCGGGCCTCTCGGTCACGAGAAGGCGCGTCGGAGACGTGAAGACGAGAGACCAGGGCACCTCGAGCCCGGTGACGAAGGTGTCCACCTGAAGCGACGCTCCGGAGCGCGTCGGGAACGTCCGCGAGGCCGGGGACTCGGGCTCGCGGCCGCAGGCGAAGCCCGCGGCGATCAGGAGCGCGGCGAGGGCGAGGCCGGCGGCCGCTCTCCTCACGAGCGCCTTTTCAGCGGCAGCTTCGCCGCGAGGTCGTCCCAGGCCCGCCGGCGGTGCGAGATCCGATCCTTCTCCTCACCGGACATCTCGGCGAACGTGCGGTCCGAGGCCTCCGGCACGAAGAGCACGTCCCAGCCGAAGCCCCCCGTGCCCCGCGGCTCGGGAGCGATCGAGCCTCGCGTCTCCCCGCGCGCCGTCACGACCTCCCCGCCGTCGCAGTAGCCGATCGCGCAGACCGCGGTGGCGGAGCGGTCCGGGAACCCGTCGAGCATGCGGGCGATCGCCGGCACTCCGACGCTCTTCTCGACCCACTTGACCAAGGCACCGGGGAACCCTCCCCATGCGCGGATCGCCAGACCGCTGTCCTCGACGAGCACCGGGCGCGAAAGGATGGCGTAGGCGCTGCGCGCCTTCTCCTGGACGATCTGCGAGGGATCCAGAGCCTGCGGCTCCGGCAGCTCGAGGTCGAGGCGCTCGATCTCGAAGCCCAGACGCTGCGCCTCGCGCGCCTTCTCGGGGCGACTCGTGACGAAGACCAGCGGCAGAGCGACCACGGCCGGATTCTAGAATCAGTAAGCAGTAAGCGGTAAGCAGTAAGCAGGATCTTAGGGACCGCTTACCGCTTACTGTTTACCGCTTACTGCTATTTCCCCGGGTCCAGCGCGCTCAAGACCTTGTAGAGCGGCACCTGGGCGGACAGGCCCTTGAGCGAGAAGAAGCCGAGTTGCGCCACCTCGTATCGATCCCTCACGGCCTCCCAGGTCTCGGGCCCCATCACGATGTCGCCGGGCTGGGCGACGAACTCTTCGAGGCGGGCCGCGACGTTGACCGCGTTGCCGAGCACGGTGTAGTCCACGCGCCGATCCGAGCCGATGTCGCCGACGATCGCCTCTCCGGTGTTGATGGCGATGCGCACCTCGAGTGCCGGCTCCCCGCGGCCGACGCGCCCCCGGTTCCAGTCCACCAGTCCCTCCCGGATCTTCAGCGCGGCGGCCACGGCCCGCGCCGCGTGGTCGGCCTGGTCGAGCGGCGCGCCGAAAAACGCCATCACAGCGTCGCCGATGAACTTGTCGATCGTGCCGCCGCAGGCGAACACGGCGTCGGAGGCGAGCGTGAAGAACTCGGTCAGGAGCTTCGACAGCGTCTCGGCCGTCATCTTCTCGGACCAGGTCGTGAAGCCGACGATGTCGGCGAAGAGGATCGTGACCGTTTTCGTGCGCGCCGTCTTCAGCTCGCCGGTCGCGCTGGCGTCGGCGATGATGTCCTCGACGACCTGGGGGGAGTGGTAGCGCTCCAGGCGGCCCCGAATCCGCTTCTCCTCGAGGACCTTCTCGTGGAGCCGCGCGCGCTCGATCGCGACTGCGGCGAAATTGGCCAGCGCCGTCAGGAGGTCGAGGTCCTGGTCGGTGAAGTTTCCCGCATACATCGGCGAGTCCACGTAGATCACGCCGATGACCGAGTCGCCGTTCCACAGCGGAGCACACATCGCCGATCGGATCTGCTGCATCCGGATCGACTCGCCGCTCTCGAAACGCTGGTCCGTCTGCGCGTCGGACGTGAGGATCGCGACTTTCTGCTTGACGACCATGTCCACGATCGTGCGCGAGTAGGGGGTCGTGCCGTCGGAGCTCTGGCGACGGCTCGCCTGCAAGCGCGAGATCCGGAGAGTGAGCGCCCCGCCTTCTTCGAGCAGGAGGAAGCCGCGGTCCACCTGCAAGAACTCGAAGATCAGATCCATGACCTTGTCGAGGACCGTCGCCAGGTCGTCGGCCGAGATCAGCGCCTTGGCCACCTGAACCAGGATCTCGAAGACGCGGCTCTTGTAGGCGACGTCCACCGCGGCGCGGCGCCGCTCGGCCGTCGACTCGGCCGGAGGCATCGCGACCTCTTTATCCAGCCCGAAGTCTTCGTTGAACTCGGCGATCGGGCGGATGCGCGTGGACGTCGAATCGATCATGCGGCCTGCCCGAGCGGGCGCCGGCGCGTCGCGGAACCGGATGAGGAAGGTGCCGATCAGGGCGCGGTCGCCGTCGCCGACGGCCGCCTTGGGCACGGCCTGGTCGTTGACCTTCACTCCGTTGGTGGACTGGTTGTCGTAGATGAACCAGGCCCCGTTTTCTTTCTTCAGGAACGCGTGGCGGCGCGACACCGAGAAATCATTCAGGACGATGTCGTTGTCGTTCGCACGGCCGATCGAGGCGATCTCCTTCGACAGCGTGACGACCTGCGTCCGCCCCTCCGTCTCGTACAGTACCTGGAACATGGAGTGTCGGGAATTATAGACCCCGGCCGCGGGGACAACGCTCAGCGGCGCTCGGACTGCAACTGGAACTGGACACGGATCGTCTTGCGCGCCGGCACGGGCCCCGACGCCGCGCGCGCCGGACGGTAGGCCCAGCGCTTGACCGCGTCGGCCGCGGCCTGCGAGAGGCCGAGCGGAAGCCCGCGCACGACCTCCACTTCGGTCACCCTTCCGGTCGCGTCGATCGAGATCTCCAGCTCTACGGTGCCCTCGACGCCGGCCCGACGCGCGAGCTCGGGATACGAAGGCTCGACCCGGGAAACCAAAACCGGCGGCTCGACGAGACCCGGAACGGGAGGAGCCTCCGGCGCGCCGGCAGGCGGCGCGGGCCCGCGCGGCGCTTCTCCCGCCTCGGTCGGAGGCTCCTCTTCGGGTGGCGGCTCCGCTTCGAGCTCTACGACCGCGACGTCCTTGAGCGGGCGGACCTTCTCCGGCGTGATGGCCGGCTCCTTGGGATCCGGCGGAACGATGTCCACCAGCGCCGACGCGACGAACGCGATGCCCCACGTCTTGTCCCGGAACGCGAAGTAGGAGTGGTCGACCGAGTGGATCTCGACCACCGAGCCCTTCGAGAGCCGACCTCCCCGCGCGGCCAGAGGATACGGCGCCAGCCGCACGTCACCGTCCTGGCTCACGACCCCGAAGACCGGAGGAAACGCGAGGAGCGTCTGGGCCCGGCGCTTGCGCGCGTCGCGGTCGGCGTCGCGCTCGATCGTGTCGGCGGGCAGGAAACCGCGCTCGCCGCCGTCAGCCTGGACCTCGACCCAGGTCCCGTCGTCGGCGAACGCCTTCACGCTCGCTCCCGACGAGAGCGTCGCGATCGTCTTCGCGGAGGCCGACCGCTCGGCCGTCAGCGCCACGCTCGGAACGGTGACGGTGGCCGGAGCGCCGTCGGTGAAGGGAGCTCCCGCGCGCCGACCCGGATGGAGAAGCACCCACACGGCCCACAGCGTGGCCAGCACCAGCGCCGCCGCCGCATACAGCGGCCAGACACCGGAGGCGGGACGCGGAACCTCGGCCTCGGCCGCCGGCGCCGGCGTCTCGCTCATCGCGCGGGCCGGATGTAGGTGCCGGTCTTGCCCTCGAGCGCTTCGGAAAGCGACTCCGCGCGCGTCACGAGAACTTCCTCGCCCCCTGCTTCGACGAAGCGGATGGCGGCGTCGATCTTCGGACCCATGCTGCCGGCCGGGAATTGCCCCTGCGCCAGGAGTTTCTTCGCCGTCGGCACGTCCAGCTCCGCCAGCGACGTCTGCGTCGGCTTCCCGAAGTTCTTCGCGACGCGGTCCACTCCGGTCAGGATGATGAAGAGGTTGGCCGACAGGGACGCGGCGAGCATCGAGGCCGCGTAGTCCTTGTCGATCACCGCTTCTACGCCGCGAATCTCGCCCTCGTCGCTGACGACGACCGGCACGCCGCCGCCTCCCGCCGCGATCACGATGTGGCCGCGGTTGACGAGAGCTGCGGCGATCTCGACGCCGCGCACCGCGCGGGGCTTGGGCGACGCGACGACCTTGCGCCAGCCGCGGCCCGCGTCCTCGACCATGGTCCAGCCCGCGGTCTTGCGGAGGATCTCCGCCCGTTCCGCCGAGAAGAACGGGCCGATCGGCTTGGACGGCTTGAGAAACGCGGGATCCGCCGCGTCGACCTCGACCTGCGTCAGGATCGTGACGACCTGCTTCCGAAATCCCGCGCGCGGCAGCTCGTTGTCGAAGGCGAGCTCGAGCAGGAAGCCCATGGAGCCTTCCGTCTGGGCCACGCAGAAGTCGAGCGACTGCGGCGGGATCCTGTCCGCGGCCTCCTCGGCCTGGATCAGGATGTTTCCGACCTGGGGCCCGTTTCCGTGCACGACGATGAGCTCATAGCCCTTGCCCAGGATGGGCAGGAGATTGCGGACGGCCTCCCGCGCTCTCTCCAGCTGCTCGGCGGTCGTGCCGGAGTCCTCTGGCCGCAGCAGCGCGTTGCCTCCGAAGGCGACGACGGCGAGCGGCCGGACGAAGGAGAAAAAGGGGGTGGGATTCATGAATCAGACGGCAGAGGGCAGATGCCAGACGGCAGAGACTTTGTGGAGTCTGTCGTCTGCGATCTGCGGTCTGCGGTCTGCATCTCGACCGTCACGGCTTCAGGTCTTCCCGCACCAGCGGCATCGTCATGCAGCGCGGGCCGCCGCGGGCCCGCGAGAGCTCGTGCGCGGCCAGGAGAATCGCGTACTTCTTGCCGGGCTTCCAGAGCTCGAGCTCTTCCCGGCCGAGCAGGAGATCGGCTTCGTCCACGACGCTGTAGCCCGCGCAGTTGAGCTCGGCCGCGGTGGCTTCGTTGCGGTCGTAGAGGAGGACGACGCCCGGGGCCAGCGCGAAGGCGTTGGCGCCGTCGGTCCACTGCTCGCGTCGCTCCGCGATCGGATCCTCGCCGCCGCACCGGATCGGCTTGACGTCGAGCTTCTGCGCCTTCAGAGCCGAGAGGAGGTCCTTCTCCGTCGTCCAGATGATCTCGCGCTTGGTCAGGTCGCACTCGTAAACGTCGGCCTCTTCGGCGCCGTCGGGCAGGATCATCGGACCGTACACCAGGCACTCCTCGCGAGAGATCATCGTGAACACCGTGTCGAGGTGCATGAAGCGGCGCTCGGGCGGAATCGCGATCACCAGGATCCGCTTGATCGGCGACTTGCGGCTCTTGAAGGCCTCGGCGAGGCGCTCGATCGTGGTCTTCTCGGTCCGTTCCGAGTAGCCGATCGCCAGCAGATCTTCCCGCAGCACGAGTATGTCTCCGCCCTCGAGAGTGGGGCGCATGCGGGCGTAGGAGGACGGCTTGGCGTAGTCGGCCGAGAATTCCTGGAACCAGAACTTGCCCCCGTCCTCGCTGGCAAACCTCGGGTGCAGGGAGAGCACGTATCCGGAAAGCAACGGCTCGCGAAGGCGCGCGGACGTGGCCATCGACCCGCGGATCGCCCGCTCCCCCACGATCGCGAGCGGATCCCGTTGGAAGAAGTAGTTCGGGATCGGTGGCAGGTGGTAGAGCTCGGACGCCGCGCTCGCGATCTCCGGAGCGGGCTTCTCGATCCCCGCGATCAGCGCCTCGGCTAGCTGTTCGGAGGTCAGGTCGCGCAGGCGATAGTCCATGTCGGGGCCCCAGCCGAGCGTCTTGCCGAGGTCGTCGAGGATCGCGCCCCGCTGCTCCGGAACCTGCAGGACCTCCTCCAGAAGATCCTGAATCTCCAGCACTTCGTCGGCGACATAGCCCAGAACCTGCTGGAAGCGACGGTGCTCCTCGCGGGCCCGATTGCCATAAAGGATGTCGTCGAACAGCAGCTCCTCCATCAGGGAGGGAACCATCCGGTCGATCTCCCGACCGGGCAGATGCACCAACACCGTCTTCAGCTTCCCGATCTCGGAGGTGACTCGAAGGCTCATGCAGCTACCGAGGGAAGGGCGGATAGTACAGGAGGGCCTCTCGGTTTCGGAAACGCGGAAGCGGCGCGGCGCCGGCTAAACCTTGGAGCCGTGGGGTTTAGATAATCCCATCAGGACGGCCGGAGCAGCCTCGCAACGTCCGGGGCGTCCCCGGCCTCGATCTCCCGGTTCGCGTTCTCCGCGATCGCCTCGAGGCGGGCGGAGAAGCGGTCGAATGCCCGGGTCGTCTCCTCGAACTGTTTCTGTGCGTTCCCGAGATGCCCCCCCAGCTTGGCCAGGGGCTCGCCGACGCGGTCGACCAACCGCGCGACGTCGGCCAGGTTCTGGTGGACCTCACGAGCATTTTCCTGCAGCTCCAGACCCTTCAGCCCCAGCGCCACCGTCGAAAGGTAGGCGTAGAGGAGGCGCGGCGAGACGGGGATCACGCGCCGGGACGCAGCGTAGTCGGCGAGCGCTCCCCCTTCGCAGTCGGAGACGATTTCGGCGTAGACGGCCTCGGCCGGGACGTACATGAAGGCGAAGTCGCACGTGCCGCCGGCCGGGCGGATGTACTTCTCGGCGATCGCGTCGACGTGCTTGCGGACGTCCCGGCAGAACTGCGCGCGAGCGCGGCGCTTCTCGCCCTCGTCCTCCGCCTCCCGTGCGCGGCGGAAGTTCTCCAGAGGAAACTTGCTGTCGATCGGCACGACGCGGTCCTGGATGAAGACCGCGGCGTCCACGACCACCCCGTCCCCGAGAGGATGTTGCGAGGCCCAGCACCCGGCCGGGAGCACTTGGGCGAGGGCCTGCTCGAGAAACATCTCCCCGAGCGTGCCGCGCAGCTTCGGGGGCTTCAAGAGATCCTCGAGCCGGGTCACGTCGCCCGCGAGCTTTTCGATCTTCTGCGACGCCTCGTGGAGGCGCCCGAGCTTCTCGCCGAGCTCGCGCATCAGGCTTCCCGACTGGCCGAGGTGGTCGGCGACCGTCTGCTGCCCGGCAACCAGGCGCTTCTCGACCCCTTCGACGCGGTTTTCTATCCCCAGGCGAAGCTCCTCGAACCGGCGGTCCACAGAGAGGGACGCCTCGCGGGCGCCGGACGTCTCGGCGAGCAGGCGATCGATCCGAGCCGCCGACTCTCTGGCGCGCGAAAGAAAAACCAGCACCGCCCCCGCGACGGCCGCGAGCAGGAGGAGCGTCATGCCGACGAGGACGGCTCCCGATCCCATGGGCTCAGGATCCGGGACCGGAAGGACAAATGATGTCCTGGCGGCCGGCCGGGAACCTTCGCTGACCCGTCACGTTTGGATTATGGGTGATCGCGCAAGCCTTTGGTGTGCTTTTTCTGTCTTCCGCCACGCAGGCGGGTTCCGCCGACTTCGAGCAGGCGGACCGCATGCTCGCGCTCCTGACCGCGGCCTCCGGCGGAACGGTCCCGGCGGAGTCGGTCGCCTCCGTGCTGGAAGCGCACGGAACCGAGCTCATCCTCGAGCAGCAGAACATCTCGCGGCGCGTGAGCCGCGATCAGTACCGCGCGGTGTTCGAGTCGCTCGCCCGCGAAGAGCCGCCGCCTCTCGAGCCCGTCGACGCCAGCGAGCGTTCGCGCCGCGGAGTGGAAGGGCTCCGCAAGGACGTGTGGCCGGCGCTGCGCTGGGGAACGGCGCATCGGGATCTTCTCGGCGCCCGCCTCGAAGCGTTCCGCAAGAGCGACGTCCGATCGCGGGCCGTCGCGCTGGCGCAGAAATACCTGCCGGACGCAGAGCCACCCGAGGTTCGTCTCTCCATCGTCATGGGCGGACGCGCCGGCGCGGCGGCGCTTTCCGGCGGCGAGATCTACTTCGACGTGCTGGCCTCGAGCTTCAAGGCGGCCTCCGGGGCTTCGAGCGCTTACCCGACGCCCGAAGAACAGGTCGAGTTCTTCGCCCACGAGATCCATCACGTCGGCCTCTCACGCACGCTCGAGAGGCAACGCCGCGGACTGCGCCTGGATCCCGCCGAAGAGCGCGCCATGGATTTTCTGACCTCTCTCGTCATGGAGGGAAGCGCAACGTACCTCATCAACGCACATCGCGACCTCGCGGCAATGCGGAAGGATCCGCTCTACGCGGACCTCCTCGCGCGAGGCGATGGTCTGCTCGCGACGTGCCAGGAAATCCTGCGCGAGATCCTGAAGGCCTCGCTCGACGCCGAGGGCTACGATCGCGCCACGACTCCCCTCTCGGGCAACGGCTGGCACAGCGCCGGCGCAATGATGCTCGCGGCGATCGATGCGAGCGGCGGGCTCGAGTCGGTCACCGCGGTCCTGCGGGATCCGCGCGCGCTTCTGGCCGCGTACAACCGCGCGGCGCGCTCGCGCAAACCCGACGCGTGGGCGTTCGACACGGAGCTGATGGCGCGCGTCACCCGGCTCGGCGAGCACGAGTAAAACGGCCGCCGGCCGACTACTCCCGGCGTCCTCCCGAGAGAAGCGCGACCACGGCCACGAAGAGAGCCGCTCCGATCACCGACCACAGGAAGGGGAACGCCGGACCGTTCCCGAATTTAATCGCCAGGAACTCGGGAAGCCCGACCCTGCGCGCGATCCACGAGCCCAGCATCGCGCCGATGAAGCCAAGGACGAGGGAGACGAGGCAGCCCCCCGTCGTGCCCCCGGCGATCGCGCGTCCGATGCCGCCCGCGAGGGCTGCGATCAACAGGTAGAGCAGGAGGTCGACCCACGACAGCTCCACGCGCGAAGCTTCTCACACGGCGGCGGCCTTGTGGCCCCGTCGCCCCGATGCGAGAATGGCGCGCGGAGGCGCAAGTGGACGGACCGACCGGCCCCCCGAAGAAGCAGTCCCGAGAAGATCAGGAAATCGATTACCTGATGTGCTCGCAGTGCGGGACACCCTGCTACGTCTTCGAGATGGAGGGCAGCAAGATCCTCGAGGCGACCTGCCTGGTGTGCGGCAACGACGAGGTCGGCATGTTCAACATCGGCGAAGAAGCCGGGGCGGATGAAGACTGACGCTTACGTCAATCCGCTGACGGAGCGCTATGCCTCGGCGGAAATGTCCGCCGTCTTCTCCCCGCAGTCCAAGTTCGAGACCTGGCGCCGCCTCTGGCTCTGGCTGGCCGAGGAGGAGCGCCGGCTGGGCCTGCCCGTTCCCGACGAAGCCCTGGCGCAGATGCGGCAGCACCTGTCCGACATCGACTTCGATGCCGCGGCGGCCGAAGAATCGAAGACCCGGCACGACGTCATGGCGCACGTCCGCGTCTTCGGCGCCGCCGCTCCGGCGGCCAAGGGGATCGTCCACTGGGGAGCGACGTCCGCCTATGTCACCGACAACGCCGACCTGATCCAGATGCGGGAGGGGCTCGGTCTGATCGAGCGTCGCCTGGTCTCGGTGCTCCGCAAGCTCCGCGACTTTGCGCTCGCCCACCGCGATCTGCCCGCCCTGGCGTACACGCACTTCCAGCCGGCGCAGCCCACGACCGTCGGCAAGCGCGCCGCGCTGTGGGCGGCGGACCTCCTCCTGGACCTCGAGCAGGTCCGGAGCGCGCGCGCCGGACTGCGGTTCCTCGGAGCCAAAGGCGCCACCGGGACGCAGGCCTCCTTTCTCCTCCTCTTCGATGGTGATTCGACGAAAGTCGAGGAGCTCGACGCGGCCCTCGCGCGGCGGGCCGGCTTCGAAAAGCGGCAGCGCGTGTCCGGCCAGACCTATTCGCGGAAGCAGGACGACGTCGTCGTCCACTCCCTTTCGGGACTGGCCCAGTCCGCGCACAAGATCGGCAGCGATCTGCGTCTGCTCCAGCACGAAGGCGAGCTCGAGGAGCCGTTCGAGACCGGGCAGGTCGGATCCTCGGCGATGCCCTACAAGCGCAACCCGATGCGCGCCGAGAGGGTGTGCTCGCTCGCCCGCCACGTCATCGCGCTCTCGCTCGACACGGCGATGACGGCGGCCACGCAGTGGCTCGAGCGCACGCTGGACGACTCCGCCAACAAGCGCATCGCGGTGCCCGAGGCGTTCCTCGCCTCCGACGCAATTCTGATTCTCCTCGACAACGTCCTCGGAGGGCTGGTCGTCCATCCCGAGGTCTCGCGGCGGCGTCTGGAGGCCGAGATCCCCTTCCTCGCGACCGAGAACGTCATGATGGAAGCGGTCCGGCGCGGCGGCGACCGCCAGGAGCTCCACGAGCGCCTTCGGGTTCACGCCCGCGCTTCGGCGGATGCCCGTTCGCGCACGGGCGAGGCGGCGGACCTCTTCGAGCGCATCGCGGGAGATTCCGCCTTCGGCATGACGCGCGAGGCGCTCGCGGAGGTCGCCCGTCCCGAGCGCCTCGTCGGACGAAGCGCCGAGCAGGTCGAGACGTTCATCCGCGAGGAGCTCGACCCGGCCCTGCAAGGCGCGCCCGCGGCCGAGGGCACCGCCGTGCGCGTGTGAGCGCGCGGCGCCTGGCCGCCTCCGGATTCTCCTTCCTCCTCGCCGCCGCCTGCGCCACGAGCCGCCCGACGTCGCACCCCGTCTCGGTCGACGACGCGCGTTCGGGCTGGAGCGAGGAAGGGCTCGCCTCCTGGTACGGCGGAGACGACGGATTCGAAGGCAAGCCGACCGCGTCCGGAGAGATCTTCGACTCCTCCAAGCTCACGGCGGCGCACCGCGACCTGCCGCTCGGCACCGTCGTGGACGTGACCTGCAAGGACAACGGCAAGACCGTGCGCGTGCGGATCAATGACCGCGGCCCCTTCGTGTACGGACGCGTCATCGACCTCTCCCGGGAAGCCGCGCGGCGCCTCGACTTGATCGGCCCCGGAGTCGGCGCCGTCAGGCTCCTCGTGGTCTCGCCGGGTGTCGAGCCCACACCCGTGCCGGCTTCCGTCGCCGCGGGTCCCTGGGCGGTGCAGGTCGGGTCCTTCGGAGAGTCGGCGCGCGCCGAGCGCCACGCCGAGCGCCTGCGCGCCGCGGGGTTCCGCGTCTATTTCGAGCCCTACGACGGCCTGACCCGGGTCAAGGTCGGGCCCTTCGACACGCGCGCGGACGCGCAGGCCCGGCTCGCCGCGCTCGAGAGCGCCGGCTTCGAAGGGATCGTGGTGCCGCGCTAGCTCTCCCGCCGCCTCCGGCTGGCCCGGATCTTGAAACGAACACCCCGGAGGTGAAAATGAGAACCACGCGCATTCTGGGTCTCGTGGCTGTCCTGCTCATGGCTTTCTTCGTGCCGGCCTTTGCCGACGACCGGCCGCACGAGGGCAAGATCGTGGGCATCGATACGGTCTCGCGACAGATGCTCATCCAGGGCGAGAAGGGCGATCAGTGGACCCTCTACTGGACGGAGTCGACGAAGCTGAAGAACGACCTGACGTTTCCGGAGCTGAAGACCGGAGACGAGGTCCACTTCGACTACGTCATGAGGGACGGAAAGATGTTCTTAACCGAGCTCAAGCGGACGGAAAAGGCCAAGCAATAGCCAACCCCCGGTCCCTGGTCCGTGGCTCCCGACCCCGCGGGGACCAAGGATCAGGGACCTTCTTCGTCGGAACCCCTCCCGTCTCCCGCTAGAATCCCTCCCCCATGAGCTCCCGCTCCCCCGCGATCTCCTGCCGGGGACTGCGCAAGTACTACGACGACGTCAAGGCCGTCGACGGCCTGGATCTGGAGGTCGAGCCCGGCGAATGTTTCGGCATGCTCGGGCCCAACGGCGCGGGCAAGACCACCACCATCGAGATCCTCGAAGGGCTCACGAAAGCGGACGCCGGCGACGTCACGGTGCTCGGCCGCCGCTGGGGCCACCACGACCGGGAGCTGCGCGAGCGGCTGGGCGTCTCGCTCCAGGAGAGCCGGCTGACGGAGAAGCTCACCGTCTACGAGACGCTCGAGCTCTTTCGCTCGTTCTACGTCCACGGCCGTTCTCCCGAACAGCTCCTCGAGGACCTGTCGCTGGAAGAGAAGCGCGATGCGCGCGTCGGAAAGCTCTCCGGCGGCCAGCGCCAGAGGCTGGCGGTGGCCTGTGCGCTGGCCGGCGATCCCGAGATCCTGTTTCTCGACGAGCCGACCACGGGCCTGGATCCGCAGAGCCGTCTCCAGCTCTGGGAGCGCATCGCCGTCCACAAGGCCTCCGGACGGACCGTCCTGCTGACGACGCACTACATGGAGGAGGCCGAGCGCCTCTGCGACCGCGTGGCCATCGTGGACCACGGGAAGATCATCGCGCTGGGCACCCCTTCGGATCTCATCGCGAGCCTCAACGCGCCGCACATCATCGACTTCGCGACGGAGCCCGCGGTCGCCGAAGACCTCCTCGACCGCATCCCGGGAGTCGGCGACCGCCGCCGGCGTGACGGCCGCTGGCTCCTGAACGCCGCGTCCCTGGCGCAGGCGGTCCCGGCCCTCCTCGCCGCTCTCGACGGCGCCGGAGCCAGGCTCGTCTCGCTCTCGACCCACCGCGCCACGCTCGAGGATGTCTTTCTGTCGATGACCGGGCGGGAACTGCGCGATGAGTGAACGCAAGAATCCTCTCCTCGCGCTGACGCAGGCGCGGGTCTGGGAGTTCGTGCGCGAGCCCGAGGCCCTCTTCTGGGTCTTCGTGTTTCCGATACTCATGGCGGTCGTCCTCGGCTTCGCCTTTCGAGACCATCCTCCCGATCCCGTTCCGGTGGGTGTCGTGGGCCCGGGCGCCGCACCGCTGGCGGAGGCGCTGACGAAGGCGGGAACCACGAAGCCGCAGACCTACGCGGCGCTGCCGGAGGGGCTCGAGGCCCTGCGCACCGGGAAGATCGCGCTCTTAGTCGAGGAGGGCGGGAAGAAGGACCTCGGCCTCGTTTATCACTTCGACCCGACCCGCCCGGACGCGCGCATCGCCCGACTCGAAGTCGACGACGCGATCCAGCGCGCGCGCGGACGGACGGATCCGGCGCCGGCGCGGGAGACTCTCGTCCACGAGAAGGGCTCGCGCTACATTGACTTTCTCCTGCCCGGGATCCTGGGGCTGAACCTGATGGGCACGGGAATCTGGGGAGTCGGCTTCTCGATCGTCAACGCCCGGCTGAAGAAGACGCTGAAGGTGATGGTCGCGACACCCATGCGCAAGTCCGACTTCCTGCTCGCGCAGATGCTGTCGCGCTTCCTCTTCCTGATCCTCGAGGTCGGCCTGATCCTGGCCTTCGGCGTCGTCGCGTTTCATGTCCCGATCCGCGGATCGCTGACGCTCGTCGGCCTCACGACGATCCTCGGATCGCTCTGCTTTGCGGGGATCGGCCTCCTCGTCGCCGCGCGGGCGCGCACCCTGGAGGCCGCGAGCGGCCTGATGAACCTCGTCATGGTCCCGATGTGGTTGCTCTCGGGCGTCTTCTTTTCGTCGGACCGGTTCCCGAAGGCGGCGCAGCCCGTCATCCAGGCTCTCCCTCTGACGGCCCTCAACAACGCGCTGCGCGCCGTCATGCTCGAAGGCAAGACTTTTGCCGCCGTCTCCGGCGAGCTGCTCATCGTGACCGTCTGGGGAATCCTCGCGTTCGGCGCCGCATTGAAGTTCTTCCGGTGGCAGTGAGAGAGAGGTGAAGGCGTGCTCGAAGTCCTGATCGTCAATCAATCCGAGGTGCCGGCTCTCCTCCCGGTCAAGGAATGCATCGACGTGATGGCCCGCGCCTTCGCGGCGCAGGCGCGCGGCGAAGCGAAGCTGCCGGTGCGCCAGATCCTCTGGCTCGACGAGAAAGCGGGAGCGCTGGGCCTGATGCCGGCGCACCTGGCGTCCCAGGCGGCGCTCGGAGTCAAGGCCGTGACGTTCTTCCCGCGCAACGAGGGCACGGATCTCGACTCGCACCAGGGCGCGGTCCTGCTCTTCGAGGCCGGGAGGGGACGCCTGCTCGCCATGATCGACGCGACGTCCGTGACGGCGATCCGCACGGCGGCGGTCAGCGGCCTCGCCACGCGCCTTCTCGCAAAGCCCGACGCGGGCGACCTGGCGCTCGTCGGATCAGGAGTCCAGGCGCGGACGCACCTCGAGGCCATGATGGCCGAGCGGACGTTGCGGCGCGTGCGGGTCGCCAGCAAGACGATCGGCCGCGCACGCTCGTTCGCGGACCGAGAGGGCAAGCGCCACGGGATCGCGATCGAGGCCTGCGAGACCGCGCACGAGGCGGTCGCCGGCGCCGACCTCGTCTGCACCGTCACCTCTTCGCGCGAGCCCGTCGTCGAGGGCGCGTGGCTCTCTCCCGGCGTCCACGTCAACGCGGTCGGGTCGAGCGTCGCGACCGCCCGGGAGCTCGACACGGCCGCCGTCGCGCGAGCCCGCTTCTTCGTGGATCACCGCGAGGCGGCGCTGGTCGAGGCCGGCGACTTCCTGCTGGCGCGAAAGGAAGGCGCCGTCGCCGACACGCACATCGTCGGAGACCTCGGCGCGCTCGTCACGGGGCAGGTCCCGGGACGGACCTCCCCAACCGAAATCACGGTCTTCAAGTCCGTAGGCCTCGCGATCGAGGACGTCGCGGCCGCGCAGCACATCTACTCCAAGGCGCGCGGCTCGAGCCTCGGACGGTCCGTCCCCTTCGGAGGCGAACGTCGCGACGCCGATTGAGTCGATCGGACTCTCCGAGATCCGGGCCGCCGCGTCGCGGATCGCCGGCATCGCCACGCGCACCCCTCTCGTGCATCTGGAGGTCGAGGGACCGTCGCGGATCTTTCTGAAGCTGGAGTGCCTTCAGCCGATCGGCTCGTTCAAGATCCGCGGCTCCGGCAACGCGCTGGCTCTCGCCGACGAACTCGAGCTCGCGCGCGGCGTCTGGACCGCGAGCGCCGGCAACATGGCGCAGGGCGTGGCGTGGAACGCCCGTCGGCTCGGCGTCCCGTGCACCGTGGTCGTACCGGAGAGCGCCCCGCGCGCCAAGCGCGACGCCCTCGAGCGGCTCGGGGCGCGGATCGTTCCGATTCCCTTCGAGCGCTGGTGGCAGGTGCTGGTGGATCACGCGTACCCGGGGCTCGAAGGCGTGTTCGTGCACCCGGTGTCGGATCCGAAAGTGATCGCCGGCAACGGAACGATCGGCCTGGAGATCTTCGAGGACCTCCCCGAAGTCGACGCGGTCCTGGTGCCCTACGGCGGCGGCGGGCTCTCCTCCGGGATCGCCTCGGCCCTGAAGGCGCTCTCGCCGCGCACGCGTGTCTACGGCTGCGAGGTCGAGACGGCGGCGCCGCTGGCGGCCTCGCTCGCCGCGGGTCGTCCTTCGTCCGTCACCTACACGCCGAGCTTCGTGGACGGAATCGGAGGACGCGGGCTGCTGCCCGAGATGTGGCCGCTGGTGAAGTCGCTCCTGGCCGGATCGCTGGTGGTCTCCCTCGACGAGACGGCCGCCGCGATTCGCCTGCTCGCCTCGCGGGCGCGCGTCGTAGCGGAGGGAGCCGGCGCGGCGTCGGTCGCGGCAGCCCTGTCGGCGCGCGGGCCCTCGGGGACCATCGCCTGCATCGTTTCTGGCGGCAACATCGACGCGAGCATCCTGGCCGCGATCCTCGCAGGGGGACGGCCCTAGGCGCTAGCGAAACCTCCAGCCGCCGAGAACAAGAACCGAATTCAATCCCCGATTCGGATACACCGTTCCAGCGTTGGAGATGTGGAGGATGCGGATCTCCGCCGTCCAGCCCGTCGTGTCGGTCACCGCGCCGCGCGTCCCGATGCCCACCTGGACCTGGAAGTTGAAGCGGCGGCTGATCTCTTGGAGCTCGAGGAGATCCGACCATCCGAACCCGAGCCCGAGCGAAGCGAAGGGAAGGAGCGGCCCGTTTCCGATGCTCAGACGGCCGCCGAGCGGCATCAGCCCCACGTAGTACCCGCCGGGGTGGAGGAAACCGAAACCGTCTGCCTCGACGATGTATTCGATCCGGCGGCTCACGCGAAATCCGGCCGACGCCAGGAACGCGACCTCGCTCTCGTCGGACGGGCGGCTGGGAGCGCGCACGGGAAGGCCGTATCCCCCCGAAATGCCCCACTCGATGCCTCGCCCCCGGGGGATCGGCCCATCCTGCGCCGGCGCTCGTCCCGGGAGTCCTCCGAGCAGCGCGATCGCCAGCGCCGCGGCGCGCGAGACAGCGCGAGCCGGCGTCAACGAATCCGCCAGCCCGCAACCAGAGCGATCGAATTCAAGCCGTAGTTCGGAAGCACGGTCCCTGCGTTGGAGTAGTGCACGAGTCGAAGCTCCAGCAGTCCGGATTCCGGCTTCTGCTTGGGCCAACGCAGCCCGAACCCGCCCGTGAGAATGTAATTGAAGCGGCGATCGAACTCGATGATGTGGAGATTGGTCCAGCCGAATCCGGCCTGGAAGATGAGGTACGGGCGCCAGGCCGTCCGCGGGAGCTGGAAGCGGGCTCCGATCGGCAGGATTCCCAGATACCATCCATTTGCGTCGCCGAAGTAGCCGGCGAAGTGCCCGGCGGCCACGTATTCGACGACGCTGGAAAGCTGCAGTCCCCACGCCGGCATGATGAGAGCAACGTGATCGGACGTCTCGTCGGCCGCGACGAACTGCACCGTGTGCCCGTAGCCGCCCGTCAGCGTCCACTCCGACTTCGAACCGGCATCCTGCGCCGCCGCGGCTGCCGTCCAGAGAATCGCCAGCGCCGCGGTTGTCGCCCTCATTTGCGGTGCCGCTCCTCCAGCTCCTCGAGCGTGCGGGGCCAGTCGCCGCGGAGAAGCTGCGACAGCGCGCGGTCGGCGAGGAGCTTGCCTCCGGTCTGGCACGTCGCGCAGTAGTTGGATTCGTTCTCGGCGTAGACGATGCGCTGGACCGGAGAACCGCAGTCCGGGCAGGGCTTCCCGTAGCGACCGTGAACGGCCATGCCCTCCCGGAACGCCGTGACCTTTTCCGGGAACGTCTTCACCGCCCCGGCGACGAAACGATCCGTCCACTCCGCGAGCACGTCGCGCGTCGCGGAGTACAGCCGCTCGATCTCCCCGTCGGACATCTTCCGGGTCAGCTTGGCGGGCGACAGCCGCGCGCGGTGCAGGATCTCGTCGGAGTACGCGTTTCCGATTCCGGAGAAGAGCCGCGGATCCGTCAGCGCGCGCTTGACGGTGTGGCTTTCGCGAGTCAGCGCCTCGCGGAATCGCGGCAGGTTCGCGTCGAGCACCTCGAGCCCTCCGCGGTCGAACTCGGCGAGAGCCGCCGCGCCCTCGACCGCGTGGAGCGATGCCCTCTTCTTCGTGCTGACCTCGGACAGCACGAGCGATCCGTCCTCGAAGTCGAATGCGGCGAGCGCGCTGCGTCCTCCCACGCGCACTCCGGGCCTCCTCCAATGAAGCCGGCCCGCGACCATCAGGTGCAGCACCAGGTACGAGTCACCCTCGAGCGCGAACACGATCCGCTTTCCCATTCGCGAGAGGCGGACGACGCGCCGGCCTTCGAGCTTCGCAAGAGGCGGAGCGATCGACCGGAGAAGAAACGGACTTCCCAGACGCACCGCTTCGAGCTTCTTTCCGACGACGCGCGGCCCGAGAGCGGCGAGGTAGGCGAGGATGTCGGGCAGCTCCGGCACGCGGGAGATACTATCGGCGGCGTTCGTGCGATCCGAAATGAATCCGCTCTCCCGATACGCGCGGTGGCTGCATGCGATGTGGCCCGCCGGAGCCTCCCCCGTGCGGATGGCGGACGCGCCGGCGCGGAGATGAGCTGGTTTCTGGCGATCCTCGTCCGCGGCAGCCACGTCGAGGGACATCTCGACGAGGACCGCGTCGGCGACAAGCTCTTTCGGCTCATCGAGGCCTCCGACGCCCACGAGGCGTATGAGAAGGCCATGGCCCTCGGACCGACCCTTCGAGACGAATACACCGATACCGACGGCGTCGCGACCACTCTCGAGTTCCTGGGTCTCGCAGACCTCCGCACGATCGCCGAGGCCGAGATCCGCGACGGCAGCGAGGTCTACAGCGAGCTCTTCGCCGGAAAGCCGCTCGATCAGGTCGTCGTCCGCGAGCAGCTCACGGTCTTCACTCCGGAGATGTCGCCCGAAGAGCCCGGGGGCGAGCCCGAGGAGCTTGGTCCCATGCGCGCGTCGCCGATCCGGGAGGGCGACGGATGATCGCCGTCGTCGCGCTCGCGGCGGGAATCTCGCTCGCCCCACCTTCCGCACGCCGCGTGGCCGTGACATTCGACGATCTGCCCGGCGCCACAGCATCCGTGGTCGGAGAAGGAGTCCCGGCCCTCGAAGCGATGACGCGCCAGCTCCTCGCCACCGTGCGTCAGGCGCGCGTCCCGGCGATCGGTTTCGTCAATGAGGGCAAGCTCGCGCCCGACGGGCGGCGCGAGGACGCGCGCGTCGCCGTCCTGGCCCTCTGGCTCGAGGCGGGATTCGAGCTCGGCAACCACACCTACTCCCATCTCGATCTCCATCGCACGCCGCTCGCCGATTTCGAGAACGACGTCCGCCGCGGCGAGGAGGTGACGCGGGACCTGCTGCGAAAGCGCGGCAAGAACCTGCGCTACTTCCGGCACCCGTTCCTCCACACCGGCCGGGACCTGCCGACGAAGGTGGGCCTCGAGGCATTCCTGAAGGCGCGAGGCTGCCGCGTGGCTCCCGTTACGCACGACAACGGGGAGTGGATCTTCGCCCGGGCGTACGCCCTCGCCGCGCAGCGTGGAGACACCGCGGCCGCGTCCCGGATCGCCGAGGCCTACGTTCCCTACATGGACGCGAAGTTCGACTATTTCGAACGGCAGTCGCAGGCTCTCTTCGGGCGCGAGATCCCGCAGGTCCTCCTTCTCCACGCCAACTCGCTCAACGCCGACGCCTTCGGCGCGCTCGCCGCGATGATGAAGAAGCGCGGGTACTCGTTCGTGACGCTGGACCGCGCTCTCGAGGACTCCGCATACATCTCCCCCGACACCTACACGGGGCCAGCCGGCATCACGTGGCTGCACCGATGGGCGCTGACGCGCGGCGGCCCGGGTCTCGTGCTGCCCGACGAGCCCATGACTCCCGACTGGGTTCTGCGCGAGGCCGGAGTCGAGTCGGAGTGACCGGTCAGTCCTCGTAGAACTGACGGTACAGCAGCGACACGTTGCGGCGGATCGTGACGATCTCGATCTTGTGGCGCCCGGGGGGGAG
This sequence comes from Acidobacteriota bacterium, assembly GCA_046725935.1. Classification (GTDB taxonomy): domain Bacteria; phylum Acidobacteriota; class Thermoanaerobaculia; order UBA5066; family Gp7-AA6; genus DAHUXD01. Next base: position 38,113 of record JBKOZO010000016.1, read on the forward strand.
CGCCGGCTTCGCGATGACCAGGACGTAGTGGCCGGTGATGGCGGCGGCAACGCTCTGCATCGCCCAGTCCGGAAACTGATGCGTCGGAACGTAGAACCCGCCGGTCTCGAAGGAGAGCTTCTTGAGCCCCTCCTCGAGCTGATGCGACCCGCTGCTGACGTCGAGCGTGAAAACGGGCGCCTGCGCGGCGGAGAGTGCCTCCCGCGCGCGCTCGTACTCCTCCGGATAGATCATGTTGCCCTGGTGATAGTCGCCGCTGCCCGCGGGCGCGAGGGCATTCCACCGCCCCACGGCGTAGCCGAAGAACAGCACGGCCTTCGAGCCCGGCAGCGGCTTGAGCGCCCGCCCGATCGCGAGGAACGCCTTCTCGATCGACGTCGCGCGCTCTTCGTCTTCGGCGGCCAGGCGGGCCGCGATGGACGGCTCGGGAGGATCGCTGACGCGCACGATGTCTTCCGCGCGCGTCGCGTCCCCGATCGCCTTCCGGATCGCCCTGCGGTCGGCCGTGAAGTCGAGGCGCAGCCAGAGCCGCGCGCCCATCGCGAGGATCGCCACCTGGTCGTCGGGCTTGAGGGTGTCGACGAAATCGAGGGCCTGCCGCTTCATCCGCATCAGCCCTTCTTCCTTCTGTCCGGCGATCTCCCGCTGGAAGACCATCACCATCAGGCGGCTCGAATACGGGGTCGGCGCCAACGCGACCGCGGGCTCGGACAGGCGGACTTCCTGGGTCGGGACGATCGTGCCGTCGCCCGCGGAGGAGACCCATTCCACCGACTCGGTGTCCACGTGTTTCCCGTCCACGAACACGCTGAACTCACGGGGCTCCATTCCTTGCACGGGCGCGCCGCTGCGGTCCGTGACGTGCAGCGTGATCTCGACGCGATGAACCGTGACCGATTCCTGGACCGGCGTCGGTACGGGCTGCTGGGCGATCGCCCTCGCGGCCGCCCAGAGCGCGATCCCCGCCAGCGCGGCGGCACGGCGCGCGCTCACGAAAGCTCCGCCGGCGGATGCGTCTTCAGGCGCGCGCGCCGGTCTCGGCGCTCCAGCGCCAGGCGGACGAGCTCGTCGAGCAGCTTGGGAAGCGGGAGCCCGGACGCCTCCCAGAGCTTCGGGTACATCGAGATCGACGTGAAGCCCGGCAGCGTGTTGACTTCGTTGACGAGGAGGCGGTCCGTACCCTTCTCGAGGAAGAAGTCGACCCTCGCCATCCCGGAGAGATGGCACGCGCGGAAGACGCGTTCCGCGAGCGCCTTCGCCTCCTTCGCGACGCTCTCCGGCACCGGCGCTGGGATCAGGAGCTTCGCCTTGTCGTCGCGATACTTGTCGTCGTAGTCGTAGAACTCGTGTCCGGGCACCACCTCTCCCGGAATCGTCGCCCTGGGCGAATCATTCCCGAGAACGGCGCACTCGAGCTCGCGCCCGTCGATTCCCTCTTCGGCCAGCGCGCGCTCGTCGTACTGCAGGGCGGCCGCGAGCGCCGCGTCGAGGTCCTCCATCCGTTTGACCTTGGTCACGCCCACGGAGGAACCCCCGTTGGACGGCTTGACGAAGAGCGGGGTCTTGAGCCCGGCCGCGGCGACTCGCTCGCGCGCCGAGCGGGCGTCGGACGCCTCGACCGCGACGGAACGGGGCGTGGGAATTCCGGCGTCGCGCATGAGGGCCTTGAAGAGCGCCTTGTCCATCCCGACCGCGGAGCCCGCGACGCCGGCGCCGACGTAGGGCACGCCCAGCGTTTCCAGAAACCCCTGAAGGACGCCGTCCTCGCCGGTCGTGCCATGGATGATCGGAAAGATCACATCCACGCGGCCCGGAGAGATCTCCCGAGGGACGAGCGCCTCCGAAGCCGGGACCGACGGGTCTTCCGCGCGGCGGAAACGATCCGGCACCGGTCCCTCGGCGAGCAATTTCCCCGACTCGGCCGCCGAAAGGAACCGTCCGTCCTCTCCGACCGCGACGGGAAGGACCTCGTAGCGTGAGGGATCGAGGGCGCCGGCGATCGTGCGCGCCGAGATCCGGGAAACCTCCCGCTCGACGGAGCGGCCGCCGAAGAGCACGGCGACCCGCGTCCGGTTCACCAGCTCACCACCCTCACTTCTTCGACCGCCGGCGCCGTGCGGAGCCGCTCGAGAACCGCCGGAGGAGGCGCCGAATCCACCGCGATCACCGCCGCGGCGCGGGAGCCGTCGCCGCGCGCCAGCGAGAAGTTGGCGATGTTGATGCCGCCCTCTCCGAGGATCGTGCCGACGCTGCCGACCACACCCGGCACGTCGCGATTGCGCAGATACACGACCGTCCCCTCCGGGTGAAACTCCAGCGGCAGACCGTCCACCTCGACGACCCGCGCGTCGCTGCCCGTGAAGAGCGTGGCATCGGCGCGCCCGGTCCGGCTTCCTCCCGTCAGCGTGACCCGCAGCGAGCGGGCGTACACGCTGGGCTCCTCGTGGCGCGTCTCGCTGACGGCGAGCCCGCGGTCCTGCGCGACGTACATGGCGTTGACGTAGTTGACGATCTCCGGCGTGTGCGCCTCGAGCGCGCCCTTGACGGCGGCCACCGTCACCGGCCGGAGGAGATCCTCGGGAAGCCCCCACGTCTCGACGGCCAGGCGCGACAGGCGCCCGCCTCCGACCGTGGAGAGAAAGCGCGCCGTCCGCTCGGCCAGGCGCATCCACCCGGAGGCGCCGGCCGCGTCCTTGGGACCGCGGAACGGAAGATTCACCGCGGGAACGTAGGGCGCGCCCGCCAGCGCCTCGAGCAGCGCTTCGACCGTCTGCGTCGAGACGCGTTCCTGCGCCTCGACAGTCGAGGCGCCCAGATGCGGTGTGGCGACCACGTTGGGAAGGCGCAGGAGCGGATCGTCCGACGCCGGCGGCTCCGGGTCGAAGACGTCGAGCGCCGCGCCGGCGAGTCGCTTGGCCTGGAGCGCTTCCAGCAGCGCCTTGCGATCCACCAGGCTTCCCCGCGCGACGTTGACGAGGATCGCTCCGGGTTTCATGCGGGCGAGCTCCTCCCGGCCCAGGAGCGCTTTGCCTTCCGCGCTGGCGGTCGAGTGCAGCGTGACCACGTCGGACTGCTCGAGGAGAGCGTCGAGCGGCAGCAGCGGCACGCCCATCTCCTGCGCCTTCTCGCGGGGCAGGTACGGGTCGTGGGCCACGACGCGCGCCTCGAAGGCGCGGGCGCGCGATGCCACCCGCGAGCCGACCTGGCCGAGACCCACGATGCCGACGGTCTTCCCGGCGAGCTCGCTGCCGACGAACTTGGGTTTCTCCCACTTCCCCGCGGCCATCGAGGCCGCGGCTTCCGGGACGCGCCGCAGGAGGGCGAAGAGCACGGCGAACGTGTGCTCGACCGCCGACACGACGTTGCCCGTCGGCGAGTTCAGCACCAGAACGCCGCGGGCCGACGCGGCCGGCACGTCCACATTGTCGACGCCCACTCCGGCGCGGCCCACGACCGTCAGCTTCGGCGCGGCGGCGAGGAGGGCGGCGTCGACCTTCGTGGCGCTGCGGACGAGGAGCGCGTCGGCGTCGGCGAGGGCCGCCAGGAGCTGCTCGCGCGGGACGCCGGCGAGATCCACGACCTCGTGGCCCGCCTTGCGCAGCAGTTCGAGTCCCGCCGGGGAGAGCTTCTCGGCGACGACGACGCGGCTCACGCCGCAGCCTCCGAGGCGGAGGCGTCCAGCGCGGTGAGCAGCGCGTCCAGCGACGCGAGGTCCACGTCTCCCATGTGGCCGATCCGGAAGGTGGTGCTCTTCCATTTGCCGTAGCCGGCGCCGATCGTGAACCCGCGCTCCTTGACCTTCGCTACGAGGGCCTCGGCCGAGACGCCCGGCCTCGGCTTCAGGCAGGAGACCGTCCAGCTCCGGCCGCCTTCCGGCGGCGCATAGGAATGTCCGCGCTCCCGCGCCCAGGCCTCGACCCGGCGCCGCATCGCGTCGTGCCGCGCCCAGCGCCCCTCCACGGTCTCCGTGAGGATATGGTCGAGCTGTACGTCGAGGGCGAAGAGGTGCGGCGTCGACGGCGTGTACGGCGTCTGGTGCTTCTCGGCGAAGGCCTCCGCCTCCGAGAGTCTCAGGTAGTGGGACCGAGATCGCTCGCGAGCGCGCGCGCGGTAACGATCCGACGCGAACGCCACGCCGAGGCCCGGGGGCAGCGCGAGCGCCTTCTGCGAGCCCGAGAGCGCGAAGTCGAGTCCCCACGCGTCCGTCTCGACCGGGGATCCGGCGAGCGAGGTGACGACGTCGGCGAGGAGGAACGCCTCGGAGGACTCCCGGACGGCGCGGGCGATGGCGGCGAGGTCGTTGAGCGTCCCGGTCGAGGTCTCGGAGTGCACCAGGGTGACGGCGTCGTAGCGCGCCTTGCCGAGCGCGCGCCGGATGTCCGCGGGATCGACCGGCGCGCCCCACGGGGATTCGGCGACGTCGACGGCGAGGCCCAGGTCCCGCGCGCACGCGGCCCACCGCTCCGAGAAGGCTCCCGAGACGATTGCCAGGACGCGCTCCGGCGCGAGATTCAGCAGCGCGGCCTCCCAGAGGCCCGTGGCCGCCGAGGTCGCCGTGAAGACGAAGCCCTTCGTCCGGAAGACCTGCTGGAGCCGCGGCGGAATCCGTGAATAAAGATCGGAGAACGCCTTGCCCCGATGTCCGATGGCTTCGTGGGCCATCGCGTGGCGCACGGCATCCCTCACCCAGACCGGACCGGGGAGGAAGAACCGCACCTGCCCCGGACGACCTCCCGTCGGATCGAATGCGCTCGTCATGAGGCCCGCGATTCTAGTTGAAGCGCGTCAGCCACGCCGGAAGCGCGCGGATTGAGTCGAGGAGCGCGTCCGCGTGCACGCCCGAGAGCTCTTCCCGGGACCGCGAACCGCCGGGGATCAGCACGACGCGGCATCCGGCGGCGCGGCCGAACTCGGAATCGACTTCCATGTCTCCGACGACGACCGTGGACGCCGGAACGGCGCCGGCGTCGGCGATCAGTCGGTGCAGCATCGTGGCGTCGGGCTTGGCCGGAGTCGCCGCGTCGGGCCCGCCGACGGCGCGAAAGCGTCCCGCAACACCCTTGGCCTCGAGGATCATTTTCGAGAAGGCGGCGGGCTTGTTGGAGGCCAGCGCCATCGCATGGCCCCGCCCGGAAAGCTCCTCCAGGACTTCCGCGACACCCGGCAGCAGGTGCGACTTATCCACCGCGACGTGCGGATAGCGCTCGCGAAAGAGCCGCACGCCCTCCGCCGCTCTCGCAGCGCCGACCGCGTCCTCGAGGAGTCTCTCCAATCCGTGACCCACCATCGCGCGGATGCGGTCGGCCGCGGGCGGGCGCTCTCCGAGGCGCTCCATCGCGTACCCGAGGGCGTCGCCGATCGCGTCGTAGCCGTCGATCAGGGTGCCGTCGAGGTCGAAGACGACGAACGCGGGCGCCACGGGAACTTGTTAGCCACGCGCCTTCTGGCGATCCAGGCCGGCGAGGCGGAGCACCGTGGACGTGATGGCGTTCCAGTCTCCGTACGACAGCGTCGGAACGGAGCCGGAAAACGGCCCGTCGGAGATGCGCGCCGCCGGATCGAACACGTCCGGACGCGCGATTCCTTCCCGGACCACCTCGATTCTCGGAACCGGAAGGGACTTGTAACCCTCGACCAGTACGAGGTCGCAGTCCGTGAAATCCCGCGCGAGGATCTTCTCGATCGGCTCCTCCTCTCCGAAGTGCCGGGCGGTCGTGCGCTTCGGCGTCACGAACGCGCCGACCGAGGCGCCCGCGGACGTGTGCCGCTCCGAGTCCTTCCCGGCGATGTCGTCGAGAGCGTCGCGTGTGGAGTGCTTGAGGGTACCGACGCGGAGTCCCAGGGCGGTGAGGCGCGGCAAGAGCTCGACGATGATGCTCGTCTTGCCCGAGTTGTGGCCTCCGACGAACGCCACGGCGGCGGGTTTGTGATCCGCGTACAGCAGATACGGCTCGCGCCGCGCGAAGAAGGGCTGCGCCGCATCGTAGTGGCGCGCGATCTCGGCCCGGAGATTTCCGCCCGCGTCGACCATTTCCCGGAACCGCGGGGAACCGGTCAGCAAATCGATCGCCGGCCGTTCCTCGAACTCATAGGGCTCGCTGCGCCACCGAAACTCCAGCGGCGCGAGGCGGTGCGCGGTCTCGATCACCCGCAGTCCCGTTTGAAACGGCCGGAACGTGGCCGGGTCCGTGACCTGGAGAAGGGCTCCACCGCACGTTGTGCCGGCGTGCTTGTCGAACATCGGACGGAACTTGATCGGCACGAAGCGCACGCCCGGCAGGACCAGAGCGTTCAACGCCTCCGCGAGCGTGCCGCCGTCGAGCCACGGCGCGCCGAAGATCTCGAACGGCCGCGTGGTGCCCCGCCCCTCCGAGAGGTTCGTGCCCTCGAGCAGGCACATGCCCGGATAGACGAGCGCCGTCGCGGGCGTGGCCATGTTCGGCGACGGCGGGATCCAGGGCAGGCCCGTGGCCGCGTACGGCATGTCGCGCACCCAGCCGGAGGCGGGGCACACGACCAGATCCAGATCGATCCGCCGCTCGGCGGCGAAGAGACGGGCGAGCTCGCCGGCGGTCATTCCGTGGCGCACCGGGATCGGGTGCAGCCCGACGAAGGAGAGGTATCCCGAGGACTGCGGCGCGCCTTCCACGGCGCCGCCGATCGGGTTCGGCCGGTCGCAGACGACGAACCGCAATCGCGCGCCCGCGCACGCTTCCATCGCCAGAAGCATCGTCCACACGTAGGTGTAGTAGCGGCTGCCCGCGTCGGCGACGTCGAAGACGATCGCTTCCAGATCGGCGAAGTCTTCGCGCCGCGGCTTGAGAGACTCGGCGGTGTCTCCGTAGAGCGAGACCACGGGCAGTCCCGAGGCCGCGTGGATCGAAGCGCCGACGGCCTCCATGTAGACGGCTCCCCCGTCGATGCCGTGCTCGGGCCCGAACAGGCGCACCAGCCGCACGTTCTGCGCCGCCCGCAGCGCTTTCCAGGTCGGCTCGCCCGACGAGGTCACGCCGGATTGATTCGTGATAAGACCGATCCGCCGGCCGACGACGGGCCAGGGAGTCTCCAGCAGCGAATCGATCCCGAAGCGAATGCGGGCTGTTGGAGCGGCGCTCGACGCGCCGGAGAGAGCGGAGATGTGTCCCCGGCTGATTTCCATCAGGCGCCGCTGCTCGGCGGGTGATCGGGGCGCTGGCCCTGCACGAGGGCCACCGCGTGCGGCACGAGACTCAGGATCGCCGTCAGGCAATCGGCGGCGCCCTTCGGAGATCCGGGCAGGGCCACGACGAGCGTCTTGCGCCGGACGCCCACGACCTGGCGCGAAAGATACGCCGCGGGAAAACCGCGCGATGTCTCGACCCGCATCTTCTCGGCGAGGCCGGGAACCTCGAAGTCCACGACCTCGCGGACCCCTTCCGGCGTGCGGTCCCGCGGCGCCACGCCGGTCCCTCCGGTCAGCACGATCAGGTCGGCGTCCCCGGCGTCCGCGCAGACCCGCACGGCGCGCGCCACCTGTTTCTGCTCGTCGGGAATCGTTTCCCGCGAGACCACGCGGTGCTCGATTCCGGACGCGCGCAGCGCTTCCTCGCAGGCAGGCCCGCCGCGGTCCGGTCGCGCCCCCGCGGCCACGCCGTCGGAGACCGTGATGATCGCAACTCGGATGCTCAAGACGGCTAATATAGACCGGCCATGGTGATCTCCGACACGCTGGGCCGGCCGCTCTCGAACCTCCGGATCTCGGTGACCGACCGCTGCAACCTGCGCTGCGCCTACTGCATGCCGGAGGCGGAGTACGCCTGGCTCCCGCGCGAGGACCTGCTCCACTTCGAGGAGATCAGCCGGCTGACCGATGTGTTCACCGGCGTCGGCGTCGACCGCGTCCGCCTGACCGGAGGCGAGCCCCTCGTGCGCCGGGACCTGCCTCGCCTGGTGCGCCTGCTGGCCTCCAAGCCCGCTCTGCGGGATCTGGCCATGACCACCAACGGCGTGCTCCTCGAGGAGCAGGCGGCGGCTCTCAAGGAGGCCGGTCTCCACCGCGTCACGGTCAGCCTCGACACGCTCAAGCCCGAGCGGTTTCGCGTCCTGACCCGAAAGGACGAGCTGCCGCGCGTGCTCGCCGGGATCGAGGCCGCCTCGCGCGCCGGGTTCTCGCCGCTCAAGATCGACAGCGTGATCCTCCGCGACGTCAACGACGACGAGCTCGCCGACTTGATCGAGTACGGGCGCCGCTGGAACGCCGAGGTCCGGTTCATCGAGTACATGGACGTCGGCGGCGCGACGCTCTGGAGACGCGAGACCGTGATCCCCCGCAGCGAGATGCTGGCGCGCGTCGCCAGCCGTTACGGATCGGTCGAGCCGATCCGCGAGGAGGGCTCCTCGGCCCCCGCCGAGCGGTTCCGCCTCCCCGACGGCACGACGTTCGGCATCATCGCGTCCACGACGGCGCCGTTCTGCCGCTCGTGCGATCGATCGCGTCTCACGGCCGACGGACTCTGGTACCTGTGCCTCTACGCCTCGCGCGGGATCGATCTGCGCGGCCCGCTTCGCAGCGGAGCCTCCGACGAGGACCTGCGCGAAATCCTGCGCGGCGGCTGGTCGCGGCGCGACGACCGCGGCGCCGAGGAGCGGCTGGCGCTTCGGGAGCGCGCGTCGCTGATCACGCCCGCGGAGCTCAAACGCGACCCGCACCTGGAGATGCACACGCGCGGGGGTTGAGTCTCCCCTACTTCACCACGGCGACGGCTTCGATCTCGATCAGGAACTCCGGGCGGGCGAGGCGCACGACTTGCACGAGTGTGCTCGCCGGCACCGCGCGGGGAAAGTAGCCGTTTCGAATCTCCCGAAATTCCTGGATCTGGGAGAGGTCCGTCATGAAAATCGTGATCTTGACGACGTTGTCGAGCGTGCCGCCCGAGTCGGCCAGCGCCGCCTTCAGGTTCTCGAAGACCTGGCGGGTCTGCGCCTTCAGATCGCCAGCGCCCACGAGAGCGCCGGTCGCATCCAGCGCGACCTGTCCCGAGACGTACACCGTGCGGCCGCCCGAGGTCTCGACCACGTGCGTGTAGCCGTTGGGCTTGGACAGCGACGCCGGATTCCTGCGCGTGACGACCGGACCCCCGCTCGCGCAGCCGAGGGCCGTGAGGATGGGCAGCACAGCGAGCGAAATACAGCGGATCATCCCCTCCTCCGATAGTTCCCGGAGCGCCCTCCCGTTTTTTCGACCAGTACGATCTCGCGGATCTCGGCCGCGCGGTCGAGCGCCTTGACCATGTCGTAGAGGGCGAGGCACGCCGCGGCCACCGCCGTCAGTGCCTCCATTTCGACGCCGGTCTTCCCGGTGATCCTCGCGGTGGCGGTCACGACGGCCTCGCGGCTCTTCGCGTTCAGGCGCACGTCGACCTCGACGGACTCCAGCGCGAGCGGGTGGCACAAAGGCACGATCTCGGAAGTCCGCTTGGCCGCCTGGATGCCGGCCAGGCGCGCGACGGCGAGGGCGTCGCCCTTGGCGAGCTTGCCCTCCGAGAGCGCGTCGAACGCCGTCTTCCCCACGGCGAGCGCTCCCCGCGCGACGGCGACGCGGCGGCTCTCGCGCTTGCCGCCGACGTCGACCATCCGCGCCCGCCCGCGCGCATCCACGTGCAGCACGCTGTGGCGTAGGCGCGCGCCGGGCCGCGGACGGCGCGGTTTGCGCGCCGAGGGCGTCTCGGAATCGCTCATACGATCACGCCCTCTCTCGCATCGCCTCGTACTGCTCGAGTGTGTTGATGTTGTCGAACGCGCGGCCCGACGGGTCGAGCGATCTCCACTCGACCTCGTCGAAGATCTCGGGACGGATCTCCTCGGCCAGGCCGTGCAGCGAGAGCTCCCCTTCCGCGATCCTCCGCCGCGCGGTCGCCAGCGCGGCGCGCCGCCAGACGCCGGCGAGAGGCTGCAGGCGCCCGTCGGCCCGCGGCAGCAGGGCCGGGGCCGGCGTCTCGAGCCCCCGCGCACCGATCCCCCGGACCAGGACCGGCGTCAGCGCCGGCAGGTCCACGGCGAGGACGAAGACGCGATCTTCCGCAACCTCGAGAGCGCGCGACAGTCCGTAGATCGCGGCGTGCTCCTTCACGCCGTCGAGCAC
>JBKOZO010000017.1:0-35672 GCA_046725935.1 Acidobacteriota bacterium
GCGATGTCGATCCAATCGAAGATCTGAGTCTCTTCCTTTTGGACTGCCTCGATGACGTCGGCGGCCCCGGCGCCTGCAACGGAGTCATACAGGTTACTTCGAGCGGATCGGGCGGCTGCGCGTTCGTCAACAGTGGGCCCCTGGGCGTTTCCATCGACAACACGAACCACGACTACCTCCTGGAAGCGTACTTGCCGGGCAGCGTGAATGTCGGCTTTCGCGGCGTGAAGATCTACTACTTCCTGCAAGTCAGTCCGGCGCCGGCGACGGCAACATTCAACGACGTGCCGACTTCGGATCCCGCGTTCCAGTTCATTGAAGCCTTCGCCGCGGCGGGAATCACGGCGGGTTGCCAGGCGAACCCGCCGCTCTACTGTCCGGACAACAACGTCACGCGCCGGCAGATGGCGGTCTTCTTCGCCAAGGCGCTCGGTCTGCGCTGGCCCGGCTAGCCCCGGAACCGGACGGAGGTGCACGCGTTGCTTCGCAAGCGGCCTGACGCCGGTGCATGAGGTACGAACATGCGTCGCATTCCGTTCGGCGGCGCCTTCAAGCGGTAAGACGTGATGATCGCCGGCCCGAATTGACGTAGCCTTCGCACCACCACGCGGAGGCGCCCAATGACACTTCGGCATTCCCCTGGCCGCGGAGACCAGGACCCCTGGATGCCTTACAGCGATGGCGTACGTCTGCACGAGGCGCTTCAGAAAGCCGGCGTTCCCAATCAACTGGTGACGGTCGCCGGCGGCAAGCACGGCGACTTCCCGTCCTCGGAGACAGGCCGGATCTGGACGGCGACCCGCGAGTTCCTGGGCAAGCAGGGTCCTGGGGGAGGCTCCATGAGGATCGGACCCCTTCGACGGCTTCTTGCCGGTTGCCTCTTCTTCTTCGCTGGAGCCCTCTCCGCAGCGGAATACACGATCGAGCCCGACGGATCCAACGTCCAGTTCTCCGTGCCGGTCATGGCCGTCTCGAAAGTCACCGGCAAGTTCATGCGCTACGACGTGAGAATCAACGCCGGCAAGGCGCGCGACCTCTCGCAGGCGAAGGTCGCGGCCGTCATCGAGATCGCGAGCGTGGACACGGGCAGCGACTCCTGGGACGCGAAGCTGCGCACGCCCGCGTTCTTCGACGCCCAGAAGTATCCCGAGATTCGCTTCGAGAGCCGCCGCGTGCGCAAGACCGGCAAGGGCTGGGAGGCTACGGGAAATCTGACCCTCCACGGAGTGACGAAGCCGATCATGCTCCCCTTCACGATCCAGGGGCGCTTCGACGGGCCCCAGGCCGACGAGCACGTCGGCATCCACGCGACCTTCAACTTCGACCGCCGGGACTATGGCATGGCCTGGGCCGGCAACTCCGAGGCCAAGGTCGTCGGCAACAAGGTCACCGTCGACATCGCGCTTCTGGCGAGGAAAGTGAAGCGTTAGCTATCGGATCGTCAGGGTCGCGCCCGCGGTGTAGGCGTTGAACTCCGGCGCGTACATGGACTGGACCGTCGCGGGAGACACCTTGAACGTGCCGGCCATGTTCGCCCGGATGCGGTGCTTGAACGTGTACTCTCCCGCGGGCAGCCACTCGAAGAAGAAGTTCGCTCCGGAGTCGCGCGTCTCCTCGTACCAGAAGATCCCGAGGTCCCACTTGTAGCGAGACAGGACGTTCGGGGGCTCGGCGCCGGCCGGCCGTGGATCCCGCAGGTGGACGTACTCGGCGGCGTGCTTCGCGCGAAGCGAGATCTGCACTTCGATGTCGTCGCCGGGGGCAACGGCGGCACCTTCCGCCAGCGGCTTGAGAACGAAGCCCGACGGGGTCGACTCGCGCAGGAAGTACTTGCGCGATACGGCGAAGAAGTCACCGCGGTCCTCCTCCGGCAGCTTTTCGGTGGAGAAGTGCCAGGTCGCCGACGCGAAGGCGAGGCCCTTGCCCGTCTTCTCGACGGCGATCGCGGAGTCCCGCCGCGGTTCGATCTTACCGCCCGGGATCACGACCTGGTTGTGCTTGCCCGTGTAGCGCTCGGGCTCGAAGGCGAACGTCGTCGTCTGGCCGGCGGCCTCAACCGTCACACTCTCAGAGACGGCGAGCGCCCCTTCCTTCTTGAGATACCAGACCAGCGCGTAGATCGCCTCGGCCGTCGCGCGCGTCGACTTCCAGTGGTTCAGCTTCTTGTTGAGCAACAGCCACTGCACGAATCCCTCGCGCCTCGCGTCGGCGGGCGAGAGCTCGGCGAGGACCCGCAGCGCAAACGCCTGCGTCTCGACCGTGTCGTTGTACCAGAGCCAGGACCTGTCCTCGGGCGCGAAGTACGTGCCGAGGTCCCGGTCGGTCTTGGCCGAGTCCATGACGGAGTCCCACACGAGCTTCGCGTCGCTCGAGCGCCCCATCCGCTTGAGTGTGAGAGCGAGCTGACCCTTGAGATAAGGCGAATGCCCTTTCCAGTGCGCGAAGGAGTAATCGAGAAGTTTCCTTCGATATGCGGCGTCGAAGGCGGGCGCGTACCAGCTCTCGTCCGGATAGGACGAGAGGACGTAGTTGACGAAGGTTACGAACTCGCAGGTTCCGCCCAGGGCCATGCAGGTCTCGAGGTCGCGCTGGATGTCGTCGCCCGCGTACCGGAAGCCCCTCGGGACCATGTCCTTCGGCACCTCGACGCCGAACTCGATCGCGTTGGCGAAGCCGTGCAGGATGTAGAGCGTCATGTAAGACGACGGAGGCCCCCCCGGCCACCAGGGAAACCCGCCCGATTCGGTCTGGGCCTTGCGCAGCTTCGCCAGCGCCGCCTCCCGGTCGGCCGCGGCGATGCGAGGATCGAGGACCCGGACGAGGTCTCCGCCCGGCTTCGCGCCGCCACGAGCCTCTTCGAGCCAGGGCGTCTCCTCGAGTGCCATTTTCCGGTTGGGATCCAGCGCGTCGAAGGTCTCCAGCCGCGTGTCGCGCTTCGAGAATTCCTCGGCCATCTTCGCCACCGCCGGGAAGTCGCGGAAGACGGACGAGACAATCCCCGTCGAGACGAAGCGGTTCAACGTCTGCTCCGTGCACTCGTAGGGGTAGTTCACGAGATACGGGAGCGCCGACAGGACCGAGTAGAAGAGCTGCGCGTCCACCGTGACCACGAGGAGCTCGTCGACCCGGGTGGGATCGTCGCGCTTCGCGAGGTCCTCGAAGGTCAGCGTCCGCCGCTCGCCGCCTCGCAGCGCCGCGAAGCGCGACTGCGCAAGCTGCATGCGGCCGGGCAGGACCGGCACGGGACGCAGCTCGCCATCCGAGAAGTCGCCCGAGACCGCCGTGGCCTTGATCGCGTAGGCGCCGACGCGGGAAGGCGTCGTCAGGCGGAAGGTCGTGTCGGCGCCCCCGCCGGCCGCCGCGGAAAACGGCTGCGTGGCCTGTTCGGGTGTGAGGCCGAACCGCGCCAGCGCGCTCTCGTTGGTTTCCGTGTCGAGAATGTCGAGCGTCACGCGGCCCGAGAGGCCCTTCGGCGAGGCGTTGTTGACCACGATCTTCAGTGAGGCCTGATCCCCCTCACGGAGGAAGCGAGGGACGTATGGCCGGACCATCAAATCCTTGACGCTGCGGGTTTCTTTCTGGATCGAGCCCGCCTTCAGGTCCTTCGTGACGGCGTGGACGAAGACGTTCCAGGACGTCACCGAGTCGGGGACGGTGAACTCGATCGCGGCCGATCCGTCGGCGCCGGTCAGAAGGTGCGGTTTCCAGAACGCTGTTTCGGCGAAGTTGCTGCGGAGGGGAACCGCGGCTTCCCCCGGCGCCGCGGCGCGGCCCTTTTCTTCTTCTTGGGAACCGACGTCGCCGCGAGCCCGGGCGGCCTTCGCGACGGGCGCGGAGGCCGGAGCCGCGACGTCCATGGCGGGCGCCTCGCCGCTCACGGTCACCGCCATCTCCTGCGCGGCCAGCGCGCCCGCGACCATGCCGCGCCGGCCGGGACCGCCGATTCCGTACCCGCCATAGAGCTTCAGCGTGTCCGGTACCAACGGCGGCGGCGAAGGAAGGCTCGGGTAACCCCCCCGGATCGACATGAAGTAGGTCTCGCCCAGGCTCGGTCTTTCCCAGACGGGGGTCCCGCGCTGCGGATAGAGCGACAGCGGATCCGGCGCAGTGTGCGGGACGAAGGCGTCGAGACTGCGGTCGTACATGTAGGCGAGCAGCTCCGCGGCCGCGCTCTCGACCGGGCCGCCGCCCGGCGCCGCGACTTTGACGGTCCACGTCTCGCGCTGGCCGGGCTTCAGCTTGTCCCGGAACGTCGCGAAACTCACGGAAAGCTTCTTGTCATCCCACGGGACGAAGATCGTCTGCGTCAGCGTGACGAGCTGGTGATCGCGCAGGACGATGGCTCTCACGGCGAAGCCGCCGCGATCCTTCTCCGCGATAGGGATCTCGATCACCTCCGCGCTCTTGCCTGACGAGAGTCCGCGTCCTTCGATCCGCCGCCCGTCCCGGTCGATCTCGAGGAGAATCGGCTGGTCGGAGAGGCCGGAGGCGACGAAGAGGCGCGCGGTCTTTCCGACCTCGACGGAGTTGTCTTCGGCGAGTAGGATCGCCGGCAAGGCGAGCGGCGTATGCGTCGCCGCGACGACGATCTCGCGCGGCATCTCGAATTCCGCCCCGAACTCGTCGGTCGTCCGATACCGAATGCGATACGCGCCGGCTGGAAACCCCCGAAGCGCGATCTCGGCCTCGCCCTTCTCGTCGTGCGTCAGCTCCCCGCGCGCGACTTCGGGCCCGTCCGCCCAGCGCGCCATGACGCGCTCGGGCGCGTAGTCGGTCTGCCACCGAGGCCGCAGCAGGTCGCCCGGGGTGCGGAATGGTTTCGAGCGACTCTCCCCGTCTTCGACCGGCGCCTCGACGGGCTCATCGGCCGGCAATAGAGTGCGATCGGGCTGCGCGAGGCGCACGAGCCGCCAGGAGCCCTTGCCCGCGCGCGGAACACCGTCGAGATTGGTGCGCACGACCTTGAGGCTCGCTCGCTCGCCCTCGCGCAGGAATCCTCCGGGGGGCTCGAGCCTCGCCTCGACTGACACGAAGCCCAGGCGAAACGTTCGGGACGCCGACTGCGTCTCGCCGCCCTCGTCGGCGACGTCGGCGGATACCGCGTACGTGTACGTCACGCCCGCGTGACGGGCGTTCTTCCTCTCGTCGGCGCGCGGCGTGAAGGCGAGCGTGAAGCGCCCGTCGGCCTGGAGGGCCGAGGTGCCCGCATCGATCGTCTGCGTCTGAACGGATGGATTCCACCCGCGCCACCAGTACCACCACGGATACTGGGGCGTGCGCGTCACGCGCCAGCGCACCTGGCCGGATGCCACCGGAAGCCCGAAATAGTAGCGCGCCTCGCCCGTCAGGCGCGCCGGGCGATTCAGGCGGAGGGCCTCCTTCGGGTCCTCGAGCTTCACCTCAAAGGTCGGACGCTTGTATTCCTCGACGCGAACCGAGGCCGACGCCTCGCCCAGCGAGCTCGAGACGCGCCAGGCCCCGAGTGCCCGTCCCGCCGAAATCGCGAACTCGCCCGCGGCCGAACCGAAGTCGTTCGTGGTCGCCGTGCGCGATGCGACCGTCTGGTTGTTCGCGTCCACCAGCGAAACCGTCACCGCCGTCTGCGGTGCAACCCGAAGGCGCCCCTCTTTTGCGTCCCCTCGGTACGCCAGGACCTTCCAGAAGACGGTTTGCGTCGGACGGTAGATGCTGCGGTCGGTGAAAACGAGGGACGAGGTGGCGCCTCGCTCGGGAATCTCGGGCGACCAGTAGCCGGCGTTCATTTCCAGCGCGAGGTCGTCGCCCGAGCGGGCATAGAGAAAGCGCTGCCGGTACTGGTGGGGATCGATGCGCACCGGCAGCTTCGCGTAGCCCTCGGAGTCGGAGGTCGCCACGGCCTCGCGCTCGACGCTCCGCAGGTTCCATTCGCCGCGATGGAGCGACACCGTGACGCCGGCGATCGGGCGACCGGAGGACCCCGACAGCGCTCGAACCTCGATCCCGCTCTCGCCCTTCGCGCCCGGCTCGGAGGACTGCGACATCAGAAGGACCAGGTCGCTGACGAGAACGTTCGCCGCCTCGACCGGAGCTTCCGGGCCGCCGAACGTCGGAGCCGCCGAGGCCGCCACGACGTAGAGGCCTCTCCCCTTCATGGGCGGCACGACATAGGTGGAGTGAAGGCGATAGTCCGGAGTGTCGGGCAGCGCGGTGGACCACTCCGCGTCGGGTCGACGCTTCAGAATCTCGAGGAGCTCGTCGTGCTGTGGAAGCACTCGATTGAAGTCGCGCTCCCCTTCCACCCGCGCGGGCAGGTCCAGACGGAACGCGCGGAACTTTAGGGACGCGACGTTCTTGTGCGCAACGAGGATCGACCGGCGTTCCGGGCCGTCGGTGCGCATCGCGCGGAGCTGATAGGACGGGGCCTCGATCCGCTTGACGATCGTGAGGCAGTATTGGCCCCCGATCGATTCCGGGTACGCCCTCCGCCCCTCTTCGGCCAC
Source organism: Acidobacteriota bacterium (assembly GCA_046725935.1). GTDB lineage: Bacteria > Acidobacteriota > Thermoanaerobaculia > UBA5066 > Gp7-AA6 > DAHUXD01. The sequence continues at coordinate 6,480 of JBKOZO010000017.1, forward strand.
GGCGCGTGCCCGCACGAGCGCATCGGGCTCGGGAGAGGGCTCGAGGAACATGGCGAGCTGGGCCTTGCCCATCGCAAACCACGGCCACATCGCCATACCCGGCAGGCGATTGGCCAGATCGTTCTCGATCGCGGCGCGGTCTTCTTCCTCGGTAAACGACGCGTGGAGACGCCGCAGCCTCTCGAGCCTCGCCTCCAACGCCGCCTCGGCCTCGCCCCGGGCGGAGTGCCAGCCCTCGAGGTCCGCGAGCACCGCGACGAGCTTGACGAGCGGGTGCGTGGCCGGATCCTCGAGCTTCACCGACCGGGCGCCCTCCGCGTCCTGCTTCAACAGCGACTCGAGATCTAACCGGAAGACCTCGTTGGACTCGGCCGGGCTCCAGCCGGCGGTGTCGGCGAGGAGCGCCGCGTAGAAGTACGCGAGGGCGTCGCGGAGGGTGCCGCGGATGTCGTCGGGATAGTTGTTCGGATTGACGAACTCCGAAAGGGTCTTGACGGGATAGCGGCCGAGGGCGTCGCGTTCCTTCCACAGAGCGAAGTAGGCGCGGGCGGCCTCGTCGTAGATCTGCTCCCGCGTCCAGGCCTTGAGGTCGACCTTGCCCGAGGACTCGACGCGTTCGCGCTGCTCGACATCCCATGAGTACGTTCGCGCATAGTTGACGAGCGTCTGCGCGTAGAAGAGCTCGAGCGCCGTTCGCGACGGAAGGTCCGAGGGCCAGGGCTCGTCCTTGAGGAACCGCACCGCGCCCTCGGCGCCGTGAAGAGCCATCCGCAGCTGTGTCGCTCGGATCAGCGCCTTCGTCCACTCCGCGGAGTCCTTCGTCTCTTTCGCCGACGCCAGGATCGCTTCGACGCCCTTGAGCGCTTCCTGGAACTTCTGCTGCGAGACGAGCGCGTCGACCTCTTTCCATGTCCGCGCAGGAGGAGGCGTGGGCGTCGCCGCCGGAGTCACCGGCGAAATCGCACCGGCCTTCTTCTCTTGCGGGCCGGGCGCGGCGTTTCCGGCGACCAGCAGCACAGCCGCGAGCAGAATTCCCGCCCCGATCCCCTTTCCGGACGAACGCATGACCGTCATTCTGCCTAGGTTGGACACCCGACGGAGGCGAAAGTTCCTCCTCTAGCGCTGAAACGCGTACGAGACTTTGACGAAGAACTGCCGGCCGGTCGGCAACAGCACGTTGGTCCTATCGTCGAGGGCCCGCGCGTCCCCGTAACCGACGAAAAGCACGCTCTGCCAGTTCAGCTTGTAGGAGAAGAGCGCCGAGCCCGCAAAATCGCCTTCCTTCTTGAGGACGGGCTGGACCCAGAGCGCCGGATCGCGGCGCACCTCCTGATATTGGCCGATCAGGCGCAGCAGCATCCTCGCGTTAAAGACGTAGACGGCCTTTAACCGCGCCACGTCCGCCGTGAACAGGTTGCCCGCGAAGTTGCCGACGCGCTCGTCGATCCACTGGCGCTCGAGGCGCAGGTCGAGGCCGAGGTGATCGGTGGGCCTGACCAGAGCGGTGATCAGCACGTCGCCCCCCCTGCCGACACGGACATTCTCGACGTCGGGCTGTTGTCCGTAGTTGCCCGAGATGCCGACGACCGGCAGCAGTCCCGACGGCGACGATGTCACCGTCCACACGAACCTGTCGAAGTCGAGCGTCCGGCCGTCGATCGCGACGGCCTCGAAGTTGTAGTCGAACTCGGCCCGCGTTCCGCCGAGCCCCTGGAACGCGATCCCCGGGAACGCCCGGCGCGAGACGAGATCGCCGTCGCGATCCAGGGAGTAGTTGCCCCCGGTCAGGAAGCGGACCCGCGAAAAAAAGCCGGTCGGATAGATCCGGTAGCCGCCGCCCCAGGTTCCCTGCTTGTAGCCGACCTGCGGCACGAAGCCGTCGTCGGCGCGGAAGCCGTCGGCGAAGTCGTCGTACTGGAGCAGCCAGTCCCAGTGATACGTCGTGTGCGTCCAGTTCGCCGTGAGGCCGAAACCCGAGACCTTCTGGCCGAGCCACTCCGGCGAAAGATCCGGCCGGTCCGGGAGCCGCGAGAAGCTGTAGAGATATTGCGCCGTCACGAGGTCTGCGTCGTTGGGGCGCCACTGGAAGTCGGGGCCGAAGACGTAGTTATACGTGCCCCCTTCGCCGGCGCGCGCGGTGGCCACCGCGCCGACGAACGAGGTTCCGATTTCGTGGCGCAGGCGCCCGATGCCCACGTAGGACTGGAAGTCCTGCGCGGCCGTTCCCGAAAAGACGGGCCCGGGGTTGATGACGGTGCCGCCGCCCCGGTCGTCGGTCACGAGGACCGTGTACGAGGTCGAACCCTCCCGCGAAGTCAGGCGCGCGCCCCAGAGCGGGTCCGTGATCGTGCGCGTGTAAATGGCCTGGATGGGCGTCTGCAGCAGATCCACCTGCTCCAGGAAGAACGGCCGCTTCTCCGGGTAGAACAGCGCGAAGCGCTGGTTGACGCCGATCTGCACGACGTCTGACTCGACCTGAGAAAAGTCGGGGTTGATCGTCGCGTCCACGATCGTGCCGGCGTCCGGCAGCCACTTCAGGTCAAGGCCGACCTGGCCTTTGGTCACCGTGTCGGGCGGGCCGGGCGAGGAGCCGTCCGTCGGGTTCGGCGGATAGACCGTCTCCGAAAAGCCCGCGGCGTACGGCGCCAGCACGTAGTGCATCCCCTGGGGCAGCCCCGAAATCTGCTGGACCGTCGCCGACCAGCACAGGAAGCAGCTCGACCCCCGCGGGATGCGGACGTTGTAGAACTGATAGTTGAACTCGCGCGGCCAGACGCGGTACACGATCAGCGCCCAGTCCTGCGGGTCTTTGTTCGGATACCGCAGCGACGCGAGCGGGATGCGCACCTCCGCCGTCCACGAATCCGTCCCGATCCGGCCGGCAGAGTCCCAGAACCAGTCCGGCGCCGTGTCTTCGCCGAACGGCGACTCGTTCAGCATCGAGTCGGTCTGGATACCGCGCGGGTTGATCCAGAAGTCCACGGCCGAGCGCCGGGCGTTGTCCACGTCGATCAGGATGCCGACGTAGTCCTGTTGATCGGTCACGCCGTCGTGGTCGACATAGGGCGCCCGGATCTTCCCGATATCCGGCTCCGCGCACCAGAAGGAGGCGTAGAAGTACTTGTCGTCACGCCCCACGCGCGTGATCGTCTTGACGGGCGGTACGGTCCCGTCGCCGGGCTGGAACTCGTAGAACGTATCGATGACCAGAGCGTCGGCCCAGCCGGGGTCCGAGAGGTCGCCGTCCACCTTGATGGGCTGCGTGATCCGCGGCAGCGAATACTTCGGGGGCACCAGAGGTTCCGCCTGCTGGTCGGCGGCGAGAAGGCGCGGCGCGCACACCACGGCCATGAGGGCGAGTGTGCGGAGCTACATTGGGGAGAGCGTACGGGAGGAAGTCCCGAAGGTTGCTCGCCCCCCTCACCCCAGCCCTCTCCCCCGGGGGGCGAGGGGTCTTGTTTCGAGTTTCCTCTCCCCCGTAATCGGGGGAGAGGGTCAGGGTGAGGGGGCTACCGGAAATCGTGGCTCGGCATCTTCGCGAATTCCGGGATCGTCCAGAACCTCTCGGCGCGGACCGAGAGCGCTCCGTCCTGACGCTGGAGCTTGCCTTCGACGACGAGGGCGCCGGAGCCCACGACCACGGCGCGGTTTTCCCGGAAGAGGTTCGGGCGGACGATCGCCTGCAGCATCCCCGTCTCATCCTCGAGCGTCAAGAAGACGAAGCCCTTCGCGGTGCCGGGCCGCTGGCGGACGATGACCGCGCCCGCGGTCTTGACGCGGTCGCCGTCCCGGCGCCACGAGAGCTCCTTCGCCGAAAGCACGCCGCGCGAGGCCAAGGGCTTTCGCAGGTGCGCGAGCATGTGCGGCCCTGTCGTGATCTCGGTCGTGGCGTAATCCGCGCGCGTCTCCTCGATCGGGGACATCTCCGGAAGGGGCGAGGGCCCGTCCGTCGGGATCTCTTCGAAGAGCGGTCCGGCCTCGCGCGAGACCTTGGCCACCTGCCAGAGCGCGGCCCTCCGCGTCTTTCCGAAAGACGACAGCGCCCCGGCATGGGCCAGGAGCTCCAGCTCCCCCGGACGCAGCCGGCACCGCCGCGAGAGATCGTCGATCGAGAAGAAGGGCGACGCCGCCTGCGCGTGCTCGATCGCCTCGCCCGTCTCCTGCTTCAATCCCTTGACGAACCGCATGCCCAGGCGCACCGCGCCTTGCTCCCAGCGGCACTTCCACCCCGAGCGCACGACGTCCACGGGGCGCACCTCGGTCCCGTGGAGCTGCGCATCCTTGACCAGCGTGGCCGGGTGATAGAAGCCCATCGGCCACGCGTTGAGCAACGACGCGAGAAACGCCGCCGGGTGGTGGGCCTTCAGGTACGCGCTCGCGTACGCGATCAGTGCGAAGCTCGCGGCGTGCGACTCGGGAAAGCCGTAGAGCGCAAAGGACGTGATCGACTTGACGATCTGCTCCTGCGCCGCGGGACCGATCCCGCGCTCGGCCATCCCCTTGCGCAGCCGCTGCTCGATCGAGTCCATCCGTTCGACCGAGCGCTTGAAGCCCATGGCCCGGCGCAGCTCCTCCGCCTCGCCTCCCGTGAAACCCGCCGCGACCATGGCCATGCGCAGGATCTGCTCCTGGAAGAGCGGGACGCCGAGCGTGCGCTTCAGGATCGGCTCGAGGCACGGGTGCGGGTACTCGACCTCCGCTCTCCCCTGCCGCCGCTCGAAGAAGGGGCGCACCATGCCACCGACGATCGGCCCCGGCCGGATGATCGCGACCTGCACGACGATGTCGTAGAACGTCTTCGGGGCGTTTCTCGGGAGAGAGGCCATCTGCGCGCGGCTCTCGACCTGGAAGAGCCCGACCGTGTCGGCGGCGTTCAGCATCCGGTAGACCGCCGGGTCGTCCTGGGGAAGGTGCGCCAGGTCCACCTCGATCCTCTCGTGCGTCCGGATCATCGGAATCGCTTCCTCGATCGCCGCGAGCATCCCGAGGCCGAGCAGGTCCACCTTGACGATCCCCAGATCCGCGCAGTCGTCCTTGTCCCACTGCACGACGACGCGCCCCGGCATCGACGCGGGCTCCAGAGGCACGACCTCGTCCAGGCGGCCGGCCGCCACGACGATGCCGCCCGAGTGCTGGCCGAGATGGCGCGGGAGGTTCTGGATCTGGAGAAAGAGGCGCAGGAAGTGCCGCGCCCGCCGCTCCTCGGGATCCAGGCCCGCGGCGCGGATCTCCCCCGCCAGCTCCTCCGGCGGATCGCGGATCTCGCCGAAGTTCCAGCCGCCGAGCTGCTTGGACAGAGCGTCCACCTGCTCCAGCGAGTAGCCCAGCGCCTTGGCCACCTCGCGCGCCGAGGAGCGGTCGCGGTACGTGATGACGTTGGCCGTCATGCCCGCGCCGTGCGGCCCGTATTTCTCGTAGACGTGCTGGATGACGCGCTCGCGCTGGTCCCCGGAGGGAAGGTCCAAGTCGATGTCCGGCCACTCGCCGCGTTCCTCGGAGAGGAAGCGCTCGAAGAGCAGCTCCATCTTGACGGGGTCCACCGCCGTGATCGACAGCGCGTAGCACACCGCACTGTTGGCCGCCGAGCCCCGGCCCTGCACGAGGATCCGGTTCTCGAGGCAGAAGCGCACGACGTCCCAGACGATCAGGAAATAGCCGGCGAGGTCGAGCTTCTCGATCATCGCCAGCTCCTTCTCGATCTGGGCCTGCGCCTTCATCGTTAGCGGACGAAACCGCGCGCGCGCGCCGTTCCAGGCGACCTTGCGCAGGTACGAGGCCGGCGTCTCGCCGGGAGGCAGAGGGTAGTCGGGAAATCGATAGCCCAGGTCCGCGAGCGTGAAGTCGAGCCGATGCGGAAGCTCTCCGGCGGCGTCGAGGGCCTCCGGTATGTCGGCGAAGATCTCGGCCATCTCGGAGGAGTCCTTGAAATGGCGCTCGCGCTGCGCGGCGAGGAGCCGGCCCGCGCGGTCGAGCACCGTGTGGTTGCGGATGCACGTCATCACGTCGTGCAGCTCCTTGTCCTTCGCATGCGCGTAGCGCACACCGTTGGTCGCGAGGAGCGGAAGCCCGAGCCCGCGCGCCAGGTCCGCCAGCGTCTGATTGCGGCGCTCCTCCTCGCGCAGGCGATGCCTCTGAAGCTCGACGTGGAGACGGCCGGGGAAGATCGCTGCGAGCCTCTCGAGCAGTCCCCGCGCGGCGTCGCTCCCGCAGGCCGTCAGCGCCCGCGCGACCGGGCCCTCGTCGCCGCCCGTCAGGACGTGCAGACCCTCCGCGTGTGCGGCGACCTGATCGAGCGTCACGCTCGTCTCGCCCTTCGGTTTCCCGAGCGCCCCCGCGGTGATCAGGCGGCAGAGGTTCTTGTAGCCGGCGCGGTTCTCGACGAGGAGCGTGAGACGCGGAAGGGCGGCCACAAGGGCCGCCCCTACGGCTCCGCGTTTGTAGGGGCGGGGCTTGTCCCCACCCTCCAGGCTCACCTCTGCCCCCACCAGCGCCTTGATACCCGCCGCCTTCGCCGCCTTGTAGAACCTCGGCGCTCCATAGACGCCGTTGCGGTCCACGAGCGCGACGGCCGGGATCTCCCGCCGCGCCGCCTCCTCGACGAGGTCCTCCGGCAGCGAAGATCCGTCGAGAAAAGAGAATGCCGAGGCCACGCGCATTTCCGCGTAGCGCGGCGCCTTCGTCCGCGCCGGCCGCTTTTCGAAATCGCGCTGCCTGAGCTTCTCCTTACGCGCTCCGGCGGCGACGATGAGCTTGAGCGGATTGCCGGAATCGGCGTGCCCGCCGCAGCTCGCGTTGCCCACACCCAGGTTTCGCGAAGGCGGCAGCTCGGGCGGATTGCCCGAAGGCCGCGTGCGCTTCTCGGCCATGCGACCAATCTAGGCGTAATAAAGACGTAAGTCCAGAGGAGAGGTTAGACGAAGAAGCCGAATTCCATCAATGGTTTAGGAGGATTTGGCGAAGCGCTCGTCCATGCGGCGGAGCTTCTCGACGGGAACGATTCTCTCATTCGTCCGCGCGACCGCGGTCGCGATGCGCGGGGCCTTACCGATCAACGCCATCTCGCCGAAGAGCCCGCCCGGACCAACCGTATCGAGCCCTTTTCCGGCAAAGGAGAGATCCACTTCTCCCTCGACGACCGCGTACATGTAATCGCGCTCGTCTCCCTCGCGGAAGATCGTCTCGCCCGCAGCCACGTTTCTGACGTCGCTCGCATGCTCGAAGAGACGCGTGACCAGCATGGATGCTACTCCGTGCGGAATCCTTTCGATCCCTCATGAAGGCGTGTGAAGAATCGCGCGGTCAGCTGGCGCGTTCCTGCTCCCAGGCGACCGTCCGCCGCAGACCCTCGGCGCGGCCGACCGGCTCGCAAAAGCCGAGATCCTCGCGGATGCGGCGGGTGTCGGCGGCAAGATCGTGCGCGAAGTCGTAGGGCTCGGCGACGCCTTCGGGTAGCTCTTCCCGGCCGACCGGCCGGACGTCTCCGTTCCAGCCAGCGGCTTTCCCGACGGCGACGATCCAATCCGCTTCGGACAGAGAGTCCTCCTCGCCGACGTTGTAGGTCTTCCCCTCGGCCCGGGAATCCACGCAGGCCCGAGCGATGGCCTCCGCCACGTCCTCGACGTAGCCGCGCGTCCAGCGCCAGCCGGCCTTCGCGCGATCCACGAGCACCTCGGGCGCCACCATGCGCTCGAGATAGGAACGGAGGCGATGCTGCGGATCGCCGGGACCGTACACCGACGGAAGACGAAGCACCGTCGCCGGCAGAGCGGGCTCGGACCTCGCCGCGCGCTCGACGAGAATTTTTTCGTAGTCGTACGCCATCTCGCCCGGCCGGGCCATCGCGCGGTACGGATGGCGGCTCGAGCGCAGCGGCGCATCCTCCGAGAGGAGCGCCGGGGCGGGAGCGCCCGCCTCCAGCCGCAGAAGCCTGCCGTACGGCGCGTAGACGTCCTGGCTGCTCAGGACCACCGTCCGTTTCGTGAAACCGCGAAACGTCCGGACGAGATCCTCGCCGTCTTTCTCCGTGTAGGCGATCGTGTCGAGAACGACGTCCGGACGGAGCTTCTCGAACTCCCCGCGAAACCGGAGAAGATCGCGGCGGTCTCCCCGGATCGTCCGCGCGCCTCCGGAGGATTCCCCGCGGTGAAACGCGGCCACGTCGCAGCCTTCCGCGAGAAGGCGGCGGACCGCCGCTCCGCCGATGAAACCCGAGCCTCCGAGGACGAGGATGCGCACGTCAGGCGCCGACGCGGCGGCTGCGCCGCTCGAGCAGCGTCACGTCGCGCCAGATCCCACGGAGGTTTCCGAGCTTCTCCCGCACGCCCACGACGCGAAAGCCGCACTGCTCGTGGATCGCCAGCGAGGCGCGGTTTTCCGGAAAGATGCCGGCCTGAAGAGTCCAGACGCCGGCCTCCTCCGATGCGCGGACGAGGCCTTCCAAGAGCGCGCGGCCGATGCCTCTGCCGCGGGCGTCCGCCGCGACGTAGACGCTGACTTCCGCCACGCCGGCGTAAGCGCGGCGCTCCGACACGCGGGACAGCGCCGCCCAGCCGAGCAGCCGGGGCCCGTCGCGGGCGACGAGCCGGCAGTCCGTCCGGTGCGCGCGGTCCCAGAGCTCCCAGGACGGCACCTCGGTTTCGAAGGTGGCGTTTCCGGTGGCGACGCCCTCCAGGTAGATGCGCTGGACTTCCTCCCAGTCCGACGCGGCCATGCGTCCGAGGGCGGTCATCGCGCCCGCTTAAACGTCGCGATACTCCGGAACGTAGCCCGACATCAGCGCGTCCTTGGGAAGGATCGGCTGTCCGGCGATCGTTCCCGCGTCGCCGGTCTTGACCCAGTGCCACGCGTGCAGGATCTGGTCCTTGGGGTAGTAGCGCGTCTCGGCCTGGATCAGGACCGTACCCGCGAGGACCTCCGCCTTCAGCTCCTCCCATTTCTTCGCTCCGACGACAGCGACGCGCTCGATGTGGTCGGCGAACCGCGAGAGAAACTCGATCTCCTTCCAGCGCGCCGCCCACTCCGCTCCGGTCATCGCCGAAAGATCCGCGAGGATCCCGATGGTTCGCTTTCCACGGTCTCCGATCGCCCGCTCGATCTGGGGAAGAAACGCGGCAACCTCGTCGGCCGTGACGCGGCCGGTAACCTTGAAGCCGAAAGCCTTTTCGCCGCTCTCCGGGAGTCTCTCGATCATGCGTCCGCGCCTCCTGTGACGCGCACGATATCGCAGACGGTCAGTGATCCGGCGCGGGCAGCTGCCTCCGGTGGTGTAGCGCGTGCGACGTCAGCAGCATCACGGTCTGCGCGGGTCGGAGCTTGCCGAAGTAGGGATGCGTCAGGCGCACGCGCCGAGCGGCACGCGCCTCGGTGAGACTCTCCAGGAAGCGGTCCGCGTTGGCGGCGAGCCGCCGCGACGCTTCCTCGGGGGAAGACTCCGTGTGGCGCGGCCGGATCTCCCGCGGCGCCGGCGCGCCCGCGGGGAAGCCCCCGTTCAGGATCCCGGGAAGCATCGCCCACCGCAGCGCGCGTCGCTTCCACCACGGAACGCGAATCCGGAAGCTGAGACCGCCGGAGAGCTCCGCGAGCGGGGGATCGTAGGAGATCGCGAGATGCTCGGCGACTTCGGCCGGCGACCACTTTCCGGGCGCGAGGGGCCGTGTCCACGCGTCCGCCGGCACGGCCGCGACGGCGGCGACGCATTCGGCGACGGCCGCCCGGTGCAGCGCCACGGCCTCGGAGAAATCGTTCTCCCCTAGGCGAGGCAGATTTCCTCCTCGCGGGACGCCGCTCTTTCGAACGCGTTGTCACGGTACGCGGAGCCTCCGCAGAGGAGGGCAACCGCGCTCGAGGCCAGATACAGCAGGGGAAAGAGCACGCCCCAACGCTCGCATTGCCGGACGTGAACCCGCTCGTGGGAGCGGCATCGGGCGTGCGCGTCGGAATCGGCCGCGAGGACCACGTGGCCGAGCGTGATCGCCGAGATTGGGAATCCGGGCAGCCCGCGCGACAGCAGCGCCGAGAGGGCTCCTCCGCAAATCTCGAGAACGCCGTCCACGACGCGGGCCGACCCTCCGGTCGCGAGCGCCAGCGGCAGAGCCGGGAGGGCGGCGGCGGACACGGGACCCGCCCAGAGATAAGCCAGGACGCGCTTCACGGTACTCCGGCCAGCGCGGCCTCGCCTCCCTCGGGCCCGTAGAAGATGACCCACACGACCAGATTATCGGTGAAGTTCTCGAAGCGGTGCTCGACGTGGGCCGGGACGAACAGGACGTCGCCGGGCGCGAATCTCTGACGCTCGTCGCCGTTGACGAACTCGCCGCTCCCCTCCACGACGACGTAGATCTCGTCGCGCGTGTGCGGCTTCTGCGGATCGCTTCCCCGCGGCGCGTAGATCTCGACCTCGAGGGTCCCGTGCTCGAGCAGGGTCGTCCACCTCTCCCCTTTCGGTCCCGGCAATTTCTCGAGACCCTCACCGACCGTCACGCGCGTCTTCACTCGTCGCCTCCGAGGTCCTACCTTAACGCCACGCGGCGAGGATCGCGCCCATCAGGGTCAGCATCGCAATCTGATGACCCGCGTCGATGCCCCACGCCGCGAGCGGAGCGTCCGAGTAGAGATTGGCCGTCAAGCCGAGAGGCGCCGCGATCCCGATGCCGAGCAGGGCGCCGAGCTTGATCCCGGTCAATCCGCTGACGACGCCGATGCGCTGGAGAAGGACGGACATCGCCGCCCCGATGACGGCGTAGCAGAGGAAGGTCACGGCGTAGGCGCGCGGGGCCGTGGCGCGCATGGACGCGATCTTCTCGTCGGTGTAAGCGTGCGCCCTCAGCCAGGCTCGTCCAAAGAGCAGAGGCGAGTACCAGACCGCGCCCAGGCCGAAAGCGGCCGCCGCCGCGACGAGGACCGGAATCCAGCGAATGGATCCGAGCATGCAGACCTCCTCTCGCCGGCGGGGACTCTCAGTGAATCCGGCCGGTGAAAACCCAGACGAGCGCCAGGGCGGCGCAGATGCCGACCGCCAGGAACACGCTGACGAACGAGGCCGCCGTCGCGACGAGATAGAGCGGCGGCCCGAGCCAGTACTTGCCGGTGAGCGTGCGGACCGTGGCCTCCGGAACCCCGGGGTCGAGGAGCCCTCGATACCGCGCGGCCGCCCAAAGGAGATTGAACGCGACGCCGAGGAGCGCGTAGGTGCCGGCGTAGAACGCGCCCGCCGCCGGCGCCGCGGGCGTCTCGAGGTACGTAGCCAGGACCGAAGTCGGATACGGCACGAACGTCACGAGCAGCAGCAGGAAGCCGTTGGCGTAGAGGAACGGCGCGTCGATCGAGCGCACCATGCGGAACATCGCGTGGTGGTTGGTCCACATGATGAGGATCGTGAAGAAGCTGATGACGAACGAGGTGTAGGAAGGCCATTGATCCGCGAGGGCGCGGCCAAGGGAGGAGACCGTGCCCCCGTCGGCCGGATGCGGCACCTTCAGCTCGAGGACCAGGAGCGTGATCGCGATCGCGAAAACGCCGTCGCTGAAGGCCTCGGTTCGGCCGGTTTCCTTCAGGTCCGAGGCCTTGGTCACGGCCGCGCTATTTCGCGGGCGCGGGCGGCGGAGGATCGTCCGACGCATGGTCGGCGACGTAGAGCCACTTTCCTCCGATCTTCTTGGATACCGCGGTGAACCGCCCCTTCATCGAAACCGGCGCGCCGCCGTTCTTCGGCTGGAGGTCGAGGACGAAGTTGCCCCAGCCGGTGGAGAGGTCCCCCGAGGTCTGGTAGACGGTGTTGGATAGCGACGCGCCCTTGACGGTGTAGGTTTTCAGAAGACCGTCGTAGGCGTCCCGGATCGCCTTGGTCCCGCGCGCCTCCGGCGCGTCGGGCAGCCACATCACGGCATCGGGGGCGTAGCAGGCGACCAGCCCGTCCAGATCGTTCGCCTGGATCGCCTTGAGCCACGCCGCGTCGACCGCCTTGTGGCCAGCGTCCTGAGCCATCGCCGCGACGGAACCCACAACCATCGCGCACACCAGAGCCGCCGCCGCACGAATCCGCATTCTTTGCCTCCTGTCGTTGCGGGAGATCATATGCCCCGACCCGTCAGATCGTCGCCCCCTTCGCGATCGCGACGCGGACGGGAGTGGGCGCCACGAGGCGGACGAGATCCTCGGGCCGGATCTCGACCAAGAATCCGCGCTTGCCGCCGTTGACGTAGAAGCTCGGCAACTCCAGGACGGTCGCCTCGACGTACACGGGCAGGGCCTTGCGCGTGCCGAAGGGGCTCACGCCTCCCGGCACGTAGCCCGTGTGCTTCTCGACGGCGGCGACGCTCGCGGGAGAAACTTCCCGCGCGCCGATCTGTCGGGCGAGTTCGCGGGTCGAGACCTCGCGATCGCCGTGCATCAGCACGAGCAGAGGCTCGGCCGCCGTCCCTTTCCCGCGCGCCTCCATGCAGAGGGTCTTGACGACCGAATGCTCGGGCACGCCCAGGGCGTCCGCGGAATGGCGTGTCCCGCCGCGCTCGACGTACGCGTAGACATGGGGGACGAACCCGACGCCGGCCGCGCGCAGCGCGCGCACCGCGGGAGTGCCCGGGATCGGAGGCGGCTTCACCCGGAGACCTTTCCGGCGGATCGTCTTGGCCGATCGAGCAGGCGCTCGAGCAGCGACTCGTAGATCGGCCGCGTCTTCAGAGCGCGGGCCACGAACCGCGCCGCGAGAGACGCGACGAGCAGCGGCAGGAGCAGTCGGAAGGCCCCTGTCATCTCGATCATGAGGAGGACGCCCGTCAGCGGCGCCTGGACCGAGCCCGCAAACAGGGCGCCCATCGAGACGATCGCCGCGGCCGCCGGCTGCGAACCCGCCGCCGGAATCAGCGCCGACGCGCCAAAGCTCATCAGGAGACCCGCCTCGCATCCCAGAACGAGCAACGGCGCGAACAGACCTCCGGCCGCGCCGCTCGAGTAGCTCGCGAGCGTCAGGACGAACCGGACGGCGAGTATCGCGGCGGCCGTCGACGCGACGGGAGCCGTTTCGAGAGAGCGCGTGATCAACGATTCCCCGTTGCCCAGCCATCCCGGCTCGAAGCCGCCCACGAACCCGACGAGCGCGCCGACCGCGACGGCGAGGAGGACTCTTCGCCGCGTGCTTCCTCCGCTCAGCCGTGCGAACGCGTCGAGCGACGACACCAGGCCGCGGTTGAAAACCGATGCCAGAACGCCGGCGACGGCTCCGACGACGAGAAAGAACGCCAGTGCGTACAGCGGCAGCGGCGCGATCGTGGTGTTCCCGAGAATCGACCTCGGGTGAAGCAGCCAGCGGCAGACGCCGTCCGCGGTCGCGGCCGCGAACAGCGCCGCCACCGCGTGGCGGAGCGATCGCAGGACCTTCAGCTCCTCCAGGACGAAGACCGTCCCCGCGATGGGCGCGTTGAACGCCGCCGCAAGACCCGCGCCGGCTCCCGCCGCGAGGAGGACGCGGGTGCGCTTCGCATCGACGCCTCGCCCGCTCGCGAGCGCCCGTCCCGCCGCGGCGCCCATCTGCACGGTCGGTCCCTCGCGGCCGAGCGCGAGACCTCCGGCGATCGCCAGCGTGCCGGACCCGAACTTGACCAGGAGCGTACGCGGCCAGGAGAATTCCCTGCCCCTCGAGAGCGCCGCCTCTACCTGCGGGATCCCGCTGCCCGCGCAGTCCGGGTCGAACCGCAGGACGAGCCATACCGACGCGCCGGCCAGAAGCGCCGAGCACAGCATCGAGAACGGGATTCCGTGGAGAAACGGGCCCAGCCGCTCGAAGAGTTCCCGGGATCGCGTCGCCAGGAGGAGCGCCTGTTCGAACGCCACGGCGAGCAAGCCGGCCGCGAGGCCCGTCGCGATCGCCCAGGCGTAGAGACTCAGATTGCGATTCGGCTCCGGCGCGGCGCTCTCCATCGCGCGCGTCTTATCCGACGAAGTGCCGGAGGACGCAGACGAGCTGACAGGCGATCAGTGCGAGCAGCGTCCCCAGGAGGAGGGACTTGCGAAAAACACCGCCGGAACGGATCAGCGGCGCTCCACAGGCAATGCAGGTCTGCCGCTCCGCCAGATCGTTCTCGGCCTGACAGCTCCAGCACGTCACGAAGGATCCCCCGCGAGCGCGATTCTCAATCGAACTCCCTCTTCGGAGCCGATTGATCGACGCCGACCTGCCCCGCGTGGATGTCGGCGCGGGAATAGTTCTCGCCCTTGATCGGCGCTCCCGCGACCCGCCGGAGCATCGCGAGCTGCCCGATGTGCGTCAGGGAGTCGGCCACCGCACCCTGGAAGAGTTTCTCGACCGGCGCTTGCAGCGGCGCGTCGGACGCCAGGTAAGCATCGAAGCGGGCCAGAGCCTCGTGGAATCGGGCAATCTCCTGATCCCAGGGCAGAGGCTTCGAATCGTGCCAGGCCTCGGCTCCCCTCGCCTGCGAGAGGACCCAGTCGTAGAGGTCGCCGATGTGCGCGAGGATCTGCACCGGCGTTCGCGATTTCTCCGCGACGCGGAAGTCGGCGAAGGAAGTGGGCGCTCCTCGCACGGCCTTTCCCCCGCGATACGCCACCGTGGCCAGGGCATGGCGCAGGAGCTCCCGGCTCATCCCAAGTCCCCGAGCTGCGAGAGCATGCCGAATTCGTCCACGTTGTCCCAGTGTTCCACGAGCCGGCCTCCTTCGAAGCGGTAGAAATCCATTCCACGCACGGCGATCCTCCGGTTCGTCGGAGCGATGCCGAGGAACGCTCCCCGGTGGGTTCCCTCCCAGTGGTATCGCGCGGCCACGATCGACCCTTCGCCGACGAGCTCTTCGAGAAAGAACCTCAGATCCGGGAAGGCGGCGCGCAGTCCCTGGATCCGCACCTTCACGCCGGCCGCGCCCGCGGTCTGGCCGGGCGCCGGGTTGTTCTCGACGTAGTCCGGCGCGATCAACGAGTCGAGGACGCCGAGCTTTCCGCCGTTCAACACCTTCTCGAAGATCTCGCGGACCATCTCCTTGTTCTTCTCTGTTTGCGTCATGCCGCCGGCCCCGCGAGCATTCGGCCCGCAATCTCCTTGACGAGCTTGGCCGCCGTGAAGGCGGTCAGGCCGGACGAGTCGAGCCTCGGGTTGAACTCGACGACGTCGGCTCCGACGATAGGCCCGCCGACGCGATGGATGACGTCGAGCGCCTGCCGCGTCGTCAGGCCGCCGCCCTCGCGATGGGCGACGCCCGGCGCGAAGGACGGATCCAGCCCGTCGAGGTCGAACGTGACGTAGACCGGGCCCTCCAGCTTCAGGTCGAGGTCCTGCCGGAACTCCCGCATCTCGATCATCTCCACGCCGAACCGCTCCGCCTGGGCGCGCTGGTGCGGGTTCGCGGCGCGGATGCCGACCTGCACGAGCCTCCCGGCCAGGCCCTCCTCCATGATGCGCGCAAACGGACACGCGTGCGAGTACCGGTTGCCTTCGAACTCGTCGTAGAGGTCGGGGTGGGCATCGAAATGCAGGATCGAGAGGCGCGGGTACCGCTTCGCGAAGGCGCGGAGGATCGGGTACGTGATCGCGTGGTCGCCCCCGAGAGCGATCGGTCGATAGCCCTCCGCGAGCAGCGCCGAGGTCGCGGCCTCGATGGTCGCGCGCGTGTCCCTCCCCGGCGCTTCGCCGAAGTCCCCGGCATCGTGGAAGCGGCTCCGGCCGACCTCGACGCCGCTCTCGCACCAGGGATTCGCCGACTCGTGAAAAACCGCCTGCCGGATCAGCGGCGGCGCCTCGGCCGCTCCCCGCAGGTACGACGAGCTCTCGTCCGACCGAAAGCCGACCAGGGCGAGGCGAGGCTCAGCGGACATCGAGGCTTCGCTCCATGCGGAGGATCGGCAGGACCACACCGTCGGGAAGCGCGGCGTCGATGCGCTCGCGCGCCTCGAAGCCGTATCGCTCGTACAGCGGCACGCCGGGCAGCGTCGCCGCGAGCTCCATCCGGCGGAAGCCCGCCTCGCGCGCCGCCGCCAGGCACGCATCGAGGATCATCGAGCCCACGCCCCGGCGCGCGTAGTCGGGATGGACGAAAAACGCGCGGATGCGAGCGGCCTCCGTGGCCGGATCGAGCAGCGGATCGTCCGCCGACTTCATCTGGTCGCCCCCGTAGAGCGTGCGTCGCCGGCTCCACCCTCCGCAGCCGGCCAGCCGCTCGCCGTCCTCGACCACGAAGTAGGTCCCGTCTTCGATCAGCCGCCGGTCGGGACCGAAAACGAACCGGATGGCGCTCTCCGTCTGCCGCTCCGTGTAGAACCCCTTCGAGAGCGCGCGCGCCGAAAGCGGGATCAGCGCCGCGATGGCCTCCACGTCCTCCTCATCCGCGATCCGCAAGCGCACACGCTACCGGACGTTGGCCACCGAGAACTGCGGGTTTTCGATGATTCCGAAGGCGTTGCCGAACGGGTCGCGGACCGCCGCGACGCGGATTCCGCCGCCGACGTCGCGCACGGGATCCAGAGGCGCGGCGCCGAGGCCGAGGAGGCGGCGATGCTCGGCCTCGGCGTCGGCCACGCCCCAGTAGGGAATGACTCCGCCTCCCGGCGTCGCTCCCCCCATGTCGGGATCCAGGCCCAGCTCGAAACCTCCGACCTGGAAACCCACGTAGTAAGGCTCCGCGAAGTAGGGCTCGAACCCCAGGACCCGCGTGTACCAGTCTTTGGCCTTCTCGAGGTCCGGCACCTTGTAGATGACCGTGCGCAGCCCCAGGATCATGGCGCCGCCTCCGCGCACGGCGTTTCGCGCAGGACCCTCTTCGTCGAGGGCGGATACTTCGCGGCAAATCGCGGCGGCCGGATGGGACGCGGCGAGAAGCCGCCTCCGCAGTTGGGACAGATGCCGTGGAGCCTCCGGGCCACGCAGTCGCGGCAGAACGTGCACTCGAACGTGCAGATCATCGCGTCCGGCGCCTCCCACGGCAGGTCGCGGTCGCAGCACTCGCAGTTGGGTCGCAGCTCCAGCATGGAAACCTCCTCATGGCCCTGGCATCCCGACGCCCTTGTAGACGACGCCGTCCTTCATCACGAATACCACGCGCTGGACGGCCGTGATGTCCTCCAGCGGATTGCCGCGCACGCCCACGAGGTCCGCGAGCTTGCCTGGCGCGATCGATCCGATGCGGTCCTTCCACCCCAGAAGCTCCGCGGCGTCGATCGTCGCGGCGCGGAGGGCCTGGCTCGGCGTCATGCCATTGGAGGCCATCCAGACGATCTCCTTTGCGTTCTCGCCGTGCGGAAGGATCGACGAGTCCGAGCCCATGGCGACCCGGACTCCCCCAGCCAGCGCCTTGCGGAAGCTCTCGGGACTTCCCTTGCGGAAGATCGCCTCGCGCTCCTTCTTCCAGGCGGGCGCGTCCTCCGGCTCGGCCTCGCTTTCCTGGATCCAGATCGCTCCCGTCGGGACGAGCCAGGTCCCGCGCTCCTTCATCAATCGCACGGCTTCGTCGTCGAGCAGCGTTCCGTGCTCGATCGAGTCGACTCCGGCTTTCATCGCGGTCTTGATGCCGTCGGTGCCGTGGGCGTGCGCCGCGACCTTCTTGCCGCAGCGATGCGCCTCGTCCACGATCGCCTTCATCTCCTCGAGCGTGAACTGCGTCTCGACCCCCACGTTGCGGCCCTCGCCGGCGCCCTCGGTGGCCATGATCTTGATGACGTCGGCGCCGTACTTGATCTCGACGCGCACGAGCTTGCGCACGGCGTCCACGCCGTCCGCGATCCCCGAGGCTCCTCCGACGGTGACCGTCGGCGACAGGCCCTCGACGTCCTCGTTGTGGCCTCCGGTCGAGCCGATCGCAAGGGTCGCAACCTGCATGCGCGGGCCCGCGATCTCTCCGCGGTTGATCGCGTCGCGCAGCGCCACGTCCGTGTAGTCCTTGGCCCAGAGGTCGCGAACGGTCGTGAAGCCGGCGTCGAGCGTCTTGCGCGCCCGCGAGAAGGCGGTCACGGCGTCTTGCATAGGCCCGCCGTAGAGGAGGTACTCGTAGGTCGTCGTGACGTGCGTGTGGCAGTCGATCAATCCCGGCAGGAGGGTCGCCTCTCCGAGGTCGAGGACCTCGTAGCCCGCTGGGACCGCGAGCCTCGGCCCCGCGGCCTTGATCCGGTCGCCTTCGACCAGCACCACCGCGTCCAGAACGAGCGTTCCGGAGACCACGTCCACCATCGCGCGCGCCTTGATCGCCTTCTTCGCCGGCGGCGCCGGCGTCGGCGTGGGTCGCGGCGCCGCGGCGAGGAGGACGACGGCCGCGGCGAGCGCGGCCGCCGCTCGGAGACGCTTCATCGCTCTCCCCATCCTACTTCGCCAGGTACTCCTGCACGTTCTCCTTCGTGATCATCGCCGTCGGCAGCGTGATCTTGTGCGGCACCTTCTCGCCCTTGAAGATCTTGTCCGCGATCTCGACGGCCTCCTTGCCCCCGGTCGGATAGATGAACGTCACGGCGAGCTTGCCGTCCGCGACGGCCTGGCGGCCGCCGTCGAGACCCGGCAGGGCGTCGATGCCGACGAACTTCATCTCTCCGCCGCGGCCCTTGGCCTTGGCGGCGAGATACGCGCCCATCGCCATCGGATCGTTGTGCGCATAGACGAGGTCGATGTGCTCGTGCGCCGCCAGCGCCGACTCCATCTGCGCCATCGCCTCCTCGCGCAGCCAGTTGGCGACGGGATCGTGGACGATCTGGATTCCCGGCGAGCCCGCGATCGCTTCGCGGAAGCCGTCGCTGCGGTCTTTCGCCGGCGGCGAGCCCGGCAATCCCTTGATCTCGACGACGTTTCCCTTGCCGCCCAGCATCTTCACGATGGCCTCGCCGGCGGCCTTCCCGATCTCGCGATTGTCGGCGCCGATGAAGGTGGTGTACGTGTCGCCCTCGATCGCCCGATCCAGGACGATCACCGGGATCCCCTGCTCGAAGACCTTCTTGACGATCGGCGTCAGGGGCCTGGCCTCGTTGGGCGAGATGATCAGGAGGTCGATCTTCTGCCGCAGGAAATTCTCGACGTCGGCGACCTGTTTGGCGTTGTCCTGCTGCGCGTCGGCGTACGCGATCTCGATGTCCGGAAAGTCCTTCGCGCGCTTGGCCACGTCGGCGTTCATCGAAACACGCCACGGCTCCCCGAGGTTGCACTGGGAGAAGCCGATGACGTGCTTTCCGGTCTTCTCGCGCCCGCATCCGGAGGCCGCCAGCGCGACGATCGCGGCGAGGACGAGCCTAGCGGCGTTTGCGCTGCAGCCAGACCGCGCCCAGGATGATGACGCCCTTGAGAATGAGCTGGAGATTCGCGTCCACATTGTTCAACCCCATGATGTTGTTGATGACTCCGATCGTCAGCACGCCGACGAGCGTGCCGCCGACCGATCCGATTCCCCCCGAGAGGCTCGTGCCGCCGATGACCACCGCGGCGATCGCGTCGAGCTCGTACGCGATGCCGTCGTTGGGATTCCCCTGCTCCAGCTGCGCGCAGTGGATCAAGCCAGCCAGGGCCGCGAGCGTCCCTGAGATCACGTAGACCGCGGTCTTCCAGCGCGCCACACGCACACCCGAGAGGCGCGCCGCCGTCTCGTTGTCGCCGATCGCGTAGAGGGCCCGGCCGGGCGCCGTGCGCGTCAGGAAGAGGTGCATCCCGGCCACGCACGCCACGAACACGACCGCCGGCGCCGGAACGTACGGGAGCATAGGCCCGGCCAGCGCGCGCATGGACTCGGGCGCGGCGCCCTCCCCGAAGCCCAGCGGGATCGCGGTGCCGCCCGAAAGGTAGCGAGCCACGCCGCGCGCGGCGCTCATCGTGGCGAGCGTGGCGATGAACGCCGGCAGCTTCCAGCGCGCGATCACGAGCCCGTTGACCAGTCCGCAGGCCGCGCCGGCCGCGAGCACCGCGAGAATCGTGACGGCGAGGCCGGCGCTGCCCTTCATCAGGATCCAGGCCGTTAGCGTCGCGGCGAGCGCCAGCACCGACCCGACCGAAAGGTCGATGCCGCCCGTTACGATGACGGCCGTCATTCCGACCGCCAGGATCCCTTTCTCCGACACCTGGCGCAGGATGTCGGTCAGGTTGCCGAGCCCCAGGAACACGGGCCGGCCGCCTCTCACGGGCGAGAACACCACGCCGAGGATGACGACCGCCAGCAGCCCCAGAACGCTCGTGAAGCGCGCCAGCTTCGCCCGGCGGCCCCCTCCCCGGCCTCCCCCTCCGCGCTCCTCGCGCGAGGCGGCGGCGCCGGTTCCCGAGGCCGCGGCGAGCACGGCCTCCTCGCTCGCTTCTTCGCGCGAGACCTCCGCCGCGATGCGGCCCTCGCGAAACACGACGATGCGGTGGCACTGCGTCAGGATCTCCGCCATCTCGGAGGAGCACAGCACGATCGCGAAGCCCTCGGCCGCGAGCCGGCGCAGCAGGGCGTAGATCTCGGCCTTCGCCGCGAGGTCGATGCCGCGCGTCGGCTCGTCCAGCAGGAGCACGGACGGCGACGCGAACAGGCACCGGGCCAGCAGCGCCTTCTGCTGATTACCTCCGGAGAGCGTGGCGATCGGGACCGAGGGCGCCGCGGCCTTGACGCCCGTCTCGCGCATCGCCTTCGCGGCGGCGTCCTGCGCCCGGCGCCGCTGTACCCACCAGCCCAGGCGCGACACGCGAGAAAGTGCGGGAAGCGTGACGTTCTCGGCGACGCCGAGATCGGGAAAGATCGCCTGCGCCTTGCGCTCTTCGGGCAGCAGGACGATTCCCGCCGCGCGCGCCGCCGCGGGATCGGCGGGGATTCCCTCCGAGGACCCCACGCGAATTCGCCCCGTGACCGGAAGCTCCGAGGCGCCGGAGAGCGCGAGAAGGAAATCGGTTCGACGGGCGCCGACCAACCCCGCGAGGCCCAGGATCTCGCCGCGCCGGACAGAGAGCGAGACGTCCCTGACGCGGAAACCTCCGGGCGCGTCGGGATCGGCGATCGAAAGGTTCTCGACCAGCAGCAGCTCATCGGATCCTTCCGGCGGCGCCTCGAGGGCGACCTGGGGAATCTCGCGGCCGACCATCAGCCGCACCATCTCCGCCTCGTCCACGCCCGCCGCGTCGCGGGTCGCGATCCGTTTGCCGTCCCGCAGCACCGTGATTCGCGTGGCGAGGCGTCGCACCTCGTCGAGCCGGTGGGAGATGTAGACGACCGCCACGCCCCGCTCCGAGAGCTTTCGCACAAGCCGCTCCAGCCGCTCCGCCTCGGCGTTGCCGAGAGCCGCCGTGGGCTCGTCCATGATGATCACGCGCGCGTCGAGCGAGAGCGCCCGCGCGATCGCGACGAGCTGCCGCTGCCCGGGCTCGAGGTGCTCGATCGTCTGCTCGGGCGAAACGTGCGTTTCGCCCATGAGAGCAAGCTCCTCCGCGGATTCCCTGGCGAGGGCTCGGCGGTCGATCAAGCCGATCGGCGTCTTCGGCTCGCGCGCCAGGAAGATGTTCTCGGCGGCCGAGAGCGTCGAGGCGAGCTGCAGCTCCTGCGGGATCACCGCGATTCCGGCCGCGATGGCTTCGCGGGGCGCCGCGAACCGGCGCGGCGTTCCGTCGACCCGGACCTCTCCTTCGAAGCCCCCGACTTCGCCGGTCAGGACCTTGACCAGAGTCGATTTGCCCGCGCCGTTCTCGCCGATCAGCGCGTGCACCTCGCCGGGCCGCACGTCGAAATCCACGTCGTCCAGGGCGACGACGCCCGGGAAGCGCATCGAAACGCCGCGCGCTTCGAGAAGAGGGGTCATGGGAGCGGCTCGTCGACTCCGGGATGAACGCCGAACGCAGTTCGGCGGTAACCGAGGGATCCCGTGCTTTTCAGAACTCTCACCCCCGCCTCCTCAGCCTCTTCATCAGGTCGGTGCCCTTGCCGAAGTGGTCGTGGAGCTCCAGCCAGTCCTTGTAGAGCTCGTCGTAGCGGGCGGCGGCGTCCGCGTCGAAGAGTACGCGCTCTTCCTTCAGGTGCGCCATCGCCTGCGCCGCCTCGGCGAACGAGCGGTGGCCGCCGCGCTCGGGACCCGCGGCGACGGCTCCGAGCATCGCGGCGCCCAGAGCCGACGCGTTGCCGGTCGCAGCGAGCGCGATGGGACGGCGCGTGACGTCCGCGTAGATGTGGACGAGCAGGGGGCTTCGCTCGGCGAGCCCGCCGACGGCGACCAGTTCCTCCACCGGGATCCCCTGCGCCGCGAAGGCGTCGAGGATCCGGCGGGTCGAGAAGGCCGTCGCCTCGATCAGCGCGCGGTACATCTCGGCCGCCGTCGTCGCGAGAGTGAGACCCACGATGGCGCCGGAGAGATTCGCGTCGACCAAGACCGACCGGTTTCCGTTCCACCAGTCCAGCGCGAGGAGTCCCCGCGATCCCGGCGGTACCTGCGCGGCCTCGCGCTCGAGAGCCGCGAAGTTGCCCGCCCCGGCGAGCTTCGCGAACCAGCCGAAGATGTCGCCGACGGCGGGCTGCCCCGCCTCGTAGCCATAGAAGCCCTCGACGATCCCGTCCTTGACCACTCCCCCGATGCCCTCGACGCACGCGTACCGCTCCGAGAGGAGCATGTGGCACGTGGACGTGCCCAGCACCAGGACCATCCGCCCGGGCGCGACGACGGTCGCCGCGGGTGTCGCGCTGTGCGCGTCGATGATCGCGGCCGCGACCGGCGTGTCGTCGGCGAGCCCCAGAAGCGACGCCATCTCCTGCGTCAGGCCGCCGATTGCGCGTCCCGGCGGAACGATCTCTCCGGAGAGCTTCTCGGGCATGTCGGAGAACGCGGGAGACAGCGCCGCGAAGAAGTCGCGCGACGGGAAGCCGCGCTCGGCGCTCCAGAAACCCTTGTACCCGGCGGCGCACGCGTTTCGCGCGAAGCGGCCCGTCAGCTGCGAGACGATCCAGTCGCCGCCCTCGACGAACGCGGCCGCGGCGTTGTAGACCTCGGGATCCTCTTCGAGCACCTGGAGGGCCTTGGCGACGAGCCACTCCGAGGACGTCTTGCCTCCGTAGTCCGCGAGAAACGCCTCTCCCCTCTTCTCGGCCAGAACGTTGATGCGGTCGGCCTGGGGTTGCGAGGCATGATGCTTCCACAGCTTCACCCACGCGTGCGGCTTCGGGGCCCACGCCGGATTGAGGCACAGCGGTTTCCCCGCGGCATCGACCGGCAGGATCGTGCACGAGGTGAAGTCCACGCCCAGGCCAACGATCGCGTCGCGGTCGACGCCCGCCGCCGCGCGCGCCTGGGGCACGGCCTTCGCGATCGCCTCGAGCCAGTCGACGGGGTGCTGGAGCGCCCAGTCCGGCGGCAGGCGCGCGCCCGTTCCCGGCAGAGTGGTCTCGATCACGCCGTTGGGATACTCGGCGACCGCGGAGCCGCGCTCCTTGCCGGTCCGGACCTCGACCACCAGCGCGCGGACCGAGGCGGTGCCGAAGTCGAGCCCGAGCGCACAGGGCTCCGTCCGCGACGCCGTCACGCGCGGTACTGCGCCGGCTGGTGCCGGTCCAGCGAGTCTTCCAGGTCTCCGCAGAGGTTGACGCGAATCCCGAGAGCCCGCGCCATCGAGGCCTTGCGCACCAGGGCGCGTGTGGCCGTCGCCGCGTCCGGACCATAAGCCACCTGGACGTGGTTGGCCATGTGCTTGGCCATCATCTGGTCGCGCGTGATGCCGTAGAGAACGGCGTGCATGATCGGCCACTGCGGCGTCGTCGCCTGCCAGCGCCGCTCGGTCTCTTCCGCCGACAGCTTGACCACGCCTCCCCGGCCGATGTCCATGTGGAGCGCGTGATCCTTGACGTAGATCCGCGAAAAGACGATCTCGCCGGGCTTGGAGATCCCCTTTAGTGTCGATCCGCCCTTGGGGAAGTACATCGGAGGCTGGCGCTCGCCGCGCGCGCCGGAGTAGCCGCCGATGAAGTGCGAAGCCGGCGCGGCGCCCGAGATCTCGAAGACCCAGACGAACGTGTCGACGCCGCGCTCCTCGACCGGCGCTCCCCAGCGGACGTCGTGCAGCGTCGTGGAGGGATCGATGCCGAGATCCGTCCACACGCGGTTGGTCAGCAGCGCGTCCACACCCGCGCACTCGTCGACCTCGTTGAAGTGCGGCACCGCGAGGCCGTCGAAGAGCTTCCTTCCGTCGGCGCCCTGCACCGGGGGCCGGTCCGGATTGTTGAGAAGACCCTCGGCCAGATCCGACGCCACGCAGGTGTCTTTGAGGCCCTGCTGGTACTGGATTCCGACCGCGGCGCAGCCGAAGTCGTTCGCCATGCGCACCGCCGCGTCATACATCTTGAGGCCCTCGATCACCTGGACCTCGGTCAGCTCGGTGGCCTCGTCTTTGCCGAGCGCGAACGTCATACCGCGCTTCGTCAGCCACGCGTAGTGATTTCGCGCCGTCGCTTCCGGCACCTTGCGCATCACGGCGTAGAGCATGGACTGCGACAGCCTCTCCTTGAAGAGGCCCATCGCGTGCATGAGGTCGTCCGGGACGATCGCGTTGTACATCCCCATACAGCCTTCGTCGAAGACACCGAGGATGGCCTGGTCCCTCCGCAGTGCCTCGCCCAGCTCCGCTCCCCGCGCGCGGTCCGAGTCGTACTTCGGGCCGAACGTCTTATCGTCCATCGCGCGGGCGTGGCTCTTGTCGTGATCGATCGCGCCGCTTGCGAGCCACCGGCGGAGCCCATTGCGCGCGAAGCCGTCCTCGAAATCCTCGCTCCAGATCGAGCTGTACGGGATGCCCGCTTTCGTCAGGGACGCGTTGACGTTCAGCATGCCGACCAGTCCCGGCCACTCGCCGCTCCAGTTGGCGAGCGTGAGGATCGGTCCCCGGTGCTTGGTCAGTCCCGGAAGTATGTGGCTGGTGTACTCCCAGACGGCCTCGGCCACGACGAGCGGCGCGTCCGGATCGATCTTGCGGAAGATCTGGATCCCCTTCGCCTGGCCGTCGATGAAGCCGTGCTTCTTCTCGACGTCGTACGTATGTCCCCGCGTGATGCGCGCTCCGAGCTCCCCGAACGCCTTCTCGACGGCCTTCTCGAGCGCCTGCTGTGCGGGCCAGCAGCGTTGGTTGGCGGTCAGGCGCGAGTCGCCGCTGGCGACCAGGACGATCTCTTTCGCTCCAGGCTTGACGGTGCTCATGCGGCGGTCACTTTTCCTCGGCCGGGAAGATCGGTTTGTCCATGGGCTTCCCGCCGATGTAACGGGCCAGCCACTGCTGCACCTCGTAGTTCCAGTAGATCGAATTCTGCGGGGACAAGACCCAGTGGTTCTCGTTGGAGTAGATCAGCAGACGCGACGGAACCCCCATCGCCTGAAGCACGCCGTACAGGGACAGGCTGTTTCCGTACGGCACGCGGTAGTCGAGCTCGCCAGCGATCAGAAGCATCGGCGTCTTGAAGTTCTCGGCGTAGCTCATGGGGTTGTTGCGTTGCATCGCCTCGGCGTCCTTCCACGGCGTGCCTCCCCAGACCGACGCGTCGAACGCGTAGTTCGTCGAATCGCTTCCGTACTCGGTGATGAAGTCGTTGACGCCGGCGTGGTTGACGATGCAGCGGAAACGGTCCGTGTGGCCGAGGAGCCAGGCGGCGAGGTACCCGCCGTAGCTCGCTCCCGCCGCGGCGACGCGCGACCCGTCGATCGCCGGGATGTCGCGCACGAGAACGTCCGTCGCGGTCAGAACGTCCTCCGTCGGCTTCTCGCCCCAGGCGCCGTCGATCGATCCCAGAAACGTCTCGCCGAATCCGGTCGAGCCGTGGCGGTTGACGCGCGCGACGACGTAGCCGGGCGACGCGAAGACCTGGGAGTTCCAGCGGTAAGAGAAGTCGTCGCGAACCATCGTGGCCGGGCCGCCGTGGAGAATCTGGACGAGCGGGTACTTCTTCGCGGGGTCGAAGCCCGGAGGATAGGTGACCCACATCTGCACCTTGTCGCCGCCGGCGCCGGTGAACTCCCGCGATTCCGTGCGGCCGAAGTCGAGCGTCGAAAGCAGCGTGTCGTTGAAGCGGGTGACTCGGCGCACCGCGCCCCGCGCGGGATCGAGCGCATGGATCTCGGACGGACGGTTGGACGTCTCGTTGGAGAAAAGGACCGCGCCTCCCTTCGCCGAGAGGCCCGACGAGCTTCCCTCGGCGTAGACGCGAGAGAGGCCGGACCCGTCGGCCGCGAGACGGAAGATTGCGACGACGCCGCGGTCCTCGGAGGTCACCCAGAGCGTCTTCGAGTCAGCCGAGAAGGAGACGGGATCGAACGAGCGGTCGTAGGCCTGGGTCAGCGTCGTGCTCGTCCCCGTCGCGAGATCGACACGCGCGATGCGCCGGTTTCCGGCGGTGTACTTGGCTTCGCGCAGGTAGTAGACGAAACGTCCGTCCGGCGAGAAGCGCGGCGCGTCGTCGGTGAAGGGGTTGTCGGCGGTCAGATCGCGCATCGCGCCCGAGCCGTCGGTTGGGATCACGTACACGTCGAGGTTGGTTCGCTCGCGGTACGGCGGAGGCGTCGCGTTGACCGCCATCGCGATCGTCTTGCCGTCCGGCGACGCATCGAAACCCGGCTCCATGACCGTCGAGAAGAGACGCTTCCAGCCGGGTGTGAGGTCCGTCAGCGCGCCGGTCTCGGCGTCCACGGCTACGAGCTTGTCGCCGACGCCTTCGGCGAGGTTGCGGTCCCAGAAGCGGTACTGCCGATCCTCGGTCGCGCGTCCCGTCATTGGGGAATCCTTGCGCCGCTTCATCTCCTTGCGCATCGCCTCGAGATCGCTCTTCTCGAGCTTCCCGGCGAGATCGGTCAGGACCTGCGTGAGCGCGGCGATCCGCGCGTTCGAGAGCCACTTCGGCGCGCGGAAGCCGTAGGGCGCGTTCGCCACGCGGCGCGCCTCTCCCCCGTCGGCCGCGATGACGTAGAGCTGCGCGACCTCGTCGTCGCCGCGCTTGGAGACGAAGGCGATCTTCCGGCCGTCCGGGCTCCAGGCCGGAGCGGCGTCCGTGCCGCCCTGGGTCAGACGGCGGGTCGTTCCGCCGGCGACGTCGAGGAGCCACAGGCTCGACGTGCTCTTGCTCTTCGGGATCGACCACTCGGTGACGCTGAAGACCGCGGTTTTGCCGTCGGGAGAGAGCACCGGTGCGCCGACGCGCTGGAACGCCCAGAGATCCTGGGCCGTGATCGGCCGCCGGGTGTCGGCCGCCGCGCCGAACGCGTACAGGCACGAAAGCAGCGCGATGAAGATGGCCCGTCTCATCGATTCTCCTCGTCTCACACCAGGTCGAAGTACATCTCGTACGGCGTGCCCGCTCCGACTTTGTAGAACGGAAGGAAGGTTCCGCGGGAGGTCTCGGGCGCCGTGAACTCCAGGCCCTCGCCGCGCCTCTCGATCCAGCGCGAGAGATCGCCGGCCGGAGGCGCCGGCCTCGGGCTCTCGGGGCGCACCAGGACGAGCGGCCCGTACGTGACCGCCACGCGCTTGGGATGCTGCGCGTCCACGACCGAGAGCCCGAGCGCCATCGGCAGCTTCACGGTCAGACGGTCGCCCGGGCTCCAGCGACGCGTCACGCCGGCCCAGCCGGCCCGCACCGCGTGCGCCGCAACCGGCATGGAGGCACCGTTGAGCTCCATCGTCATGCCGCTCGACCACATCGGCACGCGGACCCGGACCGCGAGGCTCGCCGGCTTCGCCGATCGGACCGTCAGAGTCGTCGTGTCGGACTCCGGGAACGCCGTCTCCTGCTCGACGACGACTTCGGCGCCTGCCTGATTCCAGCGTACGCGCGAGGGAACGAAGAGGTTCACGAGGAGCCCCGCCGGATCCCGGAAATAGACGACGTCGTGGTAGTCCGAGACGACCTGGGGATACGTACCCGAGCAGCACGGCCAGGTTCCGTCGAGGTGGTAGATCTTGCGGCCGCCTCCGATGCGGTAGTCCGAGTAGTAGAACGTCTGCCCCTTCGCGCCCATCGGCAGCGCGGCGAGGATGCCGTTGTAGAGGAGCTTCTCGATCCAGTCGCCGTAGCGCGCCTCCCCCGTGAAGCGCATCAGGTACTTCGAAAGCTTGAATCCCGCCCAGCAGCCGCACGGAGTCTCGAAGGAGAAAGCGGTCGTGTCGAGGCGCCGGCCGAGCTCGCCGTCCTCCGCCACGAGATCCTCGTCCGGACCGTATCCGCCCGTCGCATAGCACTGCGTCTTCTGGAGCCACTCCTTCTCGGCCACGATCGCCTTCAGGAACTCTTCCTCGCCCGTGACCTGATACGTCATCGCCGCCGAGGACATCGTGTTGACGTGGCTGTAAGCGTGATGACCGTGGCGCTTCACCGCGGTCGGCTCGGCGCCGGAGAACGCTCGCCAGTAGTCGGTGAAGCGCCAGACGTCGCCGAAGCTCCGGTACTTCGCATCGCCCGTCGTCTCGTAGGCCCGGTAGAGGTTCTCGGAGAGCGTGTACCACTCGGTGTCGGAATCGACTTTGCGCGAGCGGTCCAGGTTCTCGGAAGCCCAGTTTGTGATCTTCGAAAGGTACGTCAGCGCGTCCTTTCTTCCGGCGTAGCGCGCCATGTCGATGAGGCCGCCGACCTGCTTGTCGTAGATGTAGTGCGGCTGCCACGGCCGGCGCGAGTAGAAGAACCAGCCGTCGGGCTCGATCGTCGACGCCCACTCGGACATCAGGAAGATCGCCTTGTTGCGCATCTCGGCGTCGTTGGCGGCGCGCGAGAGCCGCGCCATGCCCGAGAGCCACTGGCCGAACGTGTTGAACGTGTCGCCGTTGGACCACCAGGTCCGCCGTTTCGGATCGCCGCTGTACCAGCCGCCGAGGTCTTCTCCGCGAGCTCTCTGCCCGGAGCGCGCGCGGAAGCCCTTCAGGATGTCGTCGTCGGGAATCGCGAAGTAGTAGGCGCGCATGACGTCGAGCTGCGCTTTGAGCGGACCATCCAGCAGCGTGACTCCCTCGTAGTCGAAGGGCTCAAGGTAGGTCGTCGGCGCCGCGGGCGGCGCCGGTGCGAGTCCGAGACGGGAGAGCCTCGCGAGGGGCACGGCGGCGGCGCCGTACACGGTCGTCGCCAGGAAATCCCGCCGGCTCGTCCCGCCGCCCATCCACGCCTCCCGGAGTTGCGCGGGAATTCTATCGTCGCTCGAGGCGGTCCTGCAGGACACCGAGACTGACGACGCAGAGGAGGACGACCAGGAGATGCACGGCCTCGTACGAATCCGAGAACGGATCGCCGTTGCGGGCGTGCGTGATGATCGCTCCGACCA
>JBKOZO010000018.1:0-40557 GCA_046725935.1 Acidobacteriota bacterium
TACCACTCGCGGGCGGTGGAGTGACGCGCGGGGGCGTCGGCCTCCGCGATCTTCTCGGCGGCCTCCACGGCGTCGTCGTCGGCTCGTCTCATTCGACCTTCAGCACGGCGAGAAACGCCTCCTGCGGGATGTCCACGCGGCCCACCCGCTTCATGCGCTTCTTGCCCTCCTTCTGTTTCTCGAGGAGTTTGCGCTTCCTCGTGATGTCGCCGCCGTAGCATTTTGCCAGCACGTTCTTCCGGATCGCCGAGACCTGCTCCCGGGCGATGATCTTCGAGCCGATCGCGGCCTGGATCACCACCTCGAACATCTGCCGGGGGATGATTTCTTTCATCTTCGCCGCCAGGAAGCGCCCTTTGACCGCGGCCTCCTCCCGGTGGACGATCAGGGAGAGGGCGTCGACCGGGTCCCCGTTGACGAGCAGGTCCAGCTTGACGAGGTCTCCCTCCCGGTACCCGGCGAACTCGTAGTCGAAGGAGGCGTACCCCTTCGAGATCGACTTCAACTTGTCGTAGAAGTCGAGGACGACTTCGTTCAGCGGAAAGTCGTAGATGAGGACGACGCGGTTGGAGGCCAGGTACTCCAGCGACTTCTGCGTTCCGTGCCTCTCCTCGCAGAGCTTGAGGAGCCCTCCGAGGAACTCGTCCCGGGTGATGACCGTGGCCGTGATGTAGGGCTCCTCGATCTTCACGATGTGGTTGGGCTGGGGGAGATGGTTGGGGTTGACGATCTCCAGCACCTCGCCCTTCGTGGTCGTGACGCGGTAGTTGACCCCGGGCGCCGTCGTGATCAGGTCCAGGTCGAACTCGCGCTCCAGCCGCTCCTGGATGATCTCCATGTGGAGGAGGCCCAGGAAGCCGCAGCGGAACCCGAAGCCCAGGGCCGTCGAGTTCTCGGGCTCGAAGGAGAACGAGGCATCGTTCAACCGCAGCTTCTCCATGGCGTCGCGCAGGTTCGCGTATTCGTCGGCGTCGGTCGGAAAGAGGCCGGCGAAGACCATGGGCTTGGCCTCGGCGAAGCCGGGCAGCGGCTCGGCGGTCGGGCGGCGCGCGTCGGTGATCGTGTCGCCGATGCGCGTGGAGTGCAGGTCCTTGATGTTGCCCCAGAGGGAGCCGACCTCGCCGACCGACAGCTCGGGCACCTCTTCGGACTGCGGGCGGAACATGCCCAGGGCCTCGACGTCGGTCTCGAGGCCCGTGCCCATCGCGCGGATCCGGGTGTGCGGCTCGAGCTTTCCGTCCACGATGCGCACGAGCGACGTCACGCCGCGATACGGGTCGTACCAGGAGTCGAAGAGGAGCGCCTTCAGCGGCGCGTCGGGATCTCCCTTCGGAGGAGGCACGTCGCGGACGATGCGCTCGAGGAGCTCGTCGATCCCGATGCCGAGCTTGGCCGAAGTCAAGACCGCGTCGTGCGCAGGAATGCCGACGACCTGCTCGATCTGCTCGCGCGCCTTCTCCGGCTCGGCCGAGGGGAGGTCGATCTTGTTGATGACCGGAACGATCGTGAGGTCGTGGTGCGTGGCGAGATAGGCGTTGGCGAGGGTCTGGGCCTCGACGCCCTGCGTCGCGTCGACGACGAGGACCGCGCCTTCGCAGGCCGCGAGCGAGCGGGAGACTTCATAGGAAAAATCGACATGGCCGGGCGTGTCGATCAGGTTCAGGACATAGGTCTGGCCGTTCTTCGCCTTGTAGCGCAGCGTCACGGCCCGCGCCTTGATCGTGATGCCCCGCTCCTTCTCGAGGTCCATGTCGTCGAGCATCTGCTCGTGCATTTCGCGCTCGGTCACGGCGCCGCAGCGCTGCAGGATGCGGTCCGACAGCGTCGTCTTCCCGTGGTCGATGTGCGCGACGATCGAGAAGTTGCGGATGAATTTCGGGTCCGTCATTTCGAACAGCGGATCTTACAGGGTTCCGGGTACTTAGGTACCCAATGGCCACCTCGATCTCGCCTGCGCCTCCGAGGGATCTCGCGGCCCCTCTTTTCGATATCGCCGCAGCCCGGCAAAGGCGATCATCGCGGCGTTGTCGGTGGTGAACGCGCGCTCCGGCAGGAACACCGGCACACCCGCCGAGTCGCCCCAGGCCGCGAGGGTCGCACGCAGCTCCGAGTTGGCGGCGACGCCTCCGGAGAGGGCCAGCGCGTGGATGCCCTCGGTCCCGTGCACCTCGACCACGCGCGAGGCGAGCGACGTCACGATCGCCCGCTGGAACGAGGCCATCAGATCCACGAGGTCCTCGTCGAGGGTTTCCGGATCCAGGGGCCGTCCGTCGACGCGGCGGCGGTCGAGCTCGCGCAGCATTGCCGTCTTCAGTCCCGAGAAGGAGAAGTCGCGCGAGCCGTCTCCGGCGCGGCCGATCGGGAACGGGTATCGGTCTCCGCGGCCGCGCGCCGCGACGCGGTCGATCACGGGCCCTCCGGGGTATCCCAGTCCCGCCCGCCGTCCGATCTTGTCGAACGCCTCTCCGGGGGCGTCGTCGCGCGTCCGCGCGAGCGGCACGATGCGATCCGGCCCGACCCGCACGAGTTCGGCGTGCCCTCCCGAGACGACGAGCCCGTGAAACGGGTAGCGGACTTCCCGCGAGGGCTCGCCCTTTCCGCGCAGGAACGCGGAGAAGAGATGCCCCTCGAGATGATTGACGCCGACGACGGGGATGCCGCGCGCGAAGGCGAGAGCCTTTCCGGCGGAGAGCCCGACGAGGAGTGCTCCGATCAGGCCCGGCCCCGCGGTGGCCGCGACGAGCTCGACGTCCTCCAGCCGCGTGCCCGCTTTCGCCAGGGCCGTTTCGAGCGCGGCGGGCAGGTTCTCCAGGTGTGCGCGGGCCGCGACCTCGGGCACGACGCCTCCGTAGCGGGCGTGCGCCTCCATCTGCGACGACACGACGTTGGAGAGGACGCGCCCCTCGCCGTCGAGGACCGCGACCGAGGTCTCGTCGCACGAGGTTTCGATGCCGAGGACGCGCACGAGATCAGCCCGTCTGCGCCGCGGCCGCGCGCAGGCTCTCGCCGTACGGTGGCCGGCAGATCCCCCTGTCCGTGACGATGGCCGTGACGTAGCGCGCAGGCGTGACGTCGAAGGCGGCATAGCGGGCGGAAACGCCCGCCGGCGCGATCGCCTGGCCCGCGAAGGAGAGAACCTCGGAGCCCGGGCGCTCCTCGATCGGGATCGCGGCCCCGTCGGGGCAGGCGAAGTCCACCGTCGTCATCGGCGCCGCCACGTAGAACGGCACGCCGTTCTCCCTGGCGAGGACCGCGAGCGCGTACGTCCCGATCTTGTTGGCGACGTCGCCGTTGGACGCGATGCGGTCGGCGCCCACCACGACGGCCTCGACCGCGCCGCGCGAGAGGAAGTGACCGGCCATGCTGTCGGTGATGATCTCGACGGGGATCCGGTCGCGCGCGAGCTCCCACGCGGTCAGACGCGCGCCCTGGAGGAACGGCCGCGTCTCGTCGGCGAGCACGCGGATCGGCTTGCCCGCTTCCACGGCGCCGCGGATGACGCCGAGGGCCGTGCCGTAACCGGCCGTGGCGAGGGCTCCCGCGTTGCAGTGCGTCAGCACCGCCTTCTCTCCGGACAGGAGCGCGGCGCCGTGGCGCCCGATGCGCATGCACGATTCCAGGTCCTCGCGCGCGATCGCATCCGCCTCGGCGACGAGCGCCGCCTCGATCGACTCGGGGTCGTCGCCGGAGACGAGGCGAAACGCTCTTTCCATCCGGTCGAGCGCCGCGAACAGGTTGACCGCGGTCGGCCGCGTGCTGGCGAGGAGCCGCCGCGCCACGCCGAACCGTTCGGCGGGAGGCGTCGACGCACCGCTGCGCATCGAGAACGCCGCGCCGTACGCCGCGGCGACGCCGATCGCCGGCGCTCCGCGCACCGCCATGTCGCGGATCGCGAGCGCGATCTCGGGAGCGCGCTCGAGCCGCAGCCAGACTTCCTCGCCGGGAAGCAGCCGCTGATCGAGAAGAAGGAGAATCGCCCCCTCCCGGTAGAGGGGACGAAACGGCGCGGCCGCGTTCACGGCGCCTCTCGGAGGACGAGCGCGGCGCCGCCGCCGCGCGGGTCGGCCACCGCCGTGATCGAGCCGTCGGCCTCCACCGAGATCGCGTGGACGCGCCCGATCGCGCCGCGCTCGCGGATCTCGTGGCCCATCTTTTCGAGCCCCTGAATCCACGCCGCGTCGAAGCGGCCCTTCTCGATCTGGATCGCGTCGGGCAGGTCCTGCTGATGGAAGCGGGGAGCGGCAACCGCGGTTTCGAGGGTCGTCCGCCGCAGCAGGCGGTTGAGCATGACCTGGAGGTTCGTCGTCGGGATCGTCGAGCCGCCCGGCGTGCCCCACACCAACGCGACCTTGCCGCCCACGACGGCGATCGACGGGCACATCGCCGAAAGCATGCGTTTGCCGGGCGCGACGGAGTTGACCTCTCCCTGCACGAGACCGTAGAGGTTGGGCTGTCCCGGCTTCGTGGCGAAGTCGTCCATCTCGTTGTTCCAGAGAAAGCCGAGACCCGGAGTCACGCGCGCGTTCCCGAAGGAGTCGTTCAGAGTCGTCGTGACCGAGACCGCCATCCCGTCGGCGTCGAGGACCGAGAAATGCGTCGTGGTCGGCCTCTCCCCGGGCGCCGCCGGCAGGTCCGCCGTCCGCGTCGCGCGGTCCGGCTGGATCGACGCGACGAGGGCCTTGGCGCGCGCGGGATCGAGGAAGAGCTTCTGCCTCACGCCGGGAAACGCGGGATCGCCGAGATAGCGATTGCGGTCGCGGAAAGCCCGCTTTTCGATCTCGGCCAGCCAGTGGGCCGACTCCACGCCCGGCTGGCGCAGGCGGACGTCTCCGACGAGATCGGCCATGAGGGCCATCTCGGCGAGCACCGGCCCGGAGGAGGGCGCGGGAGGCGTGACGACGTCCGCGCCGCGGAAGTGGAACCACACGGGCTTTCGGATGCGCGCCTCGTAGCGCGCGAGGTCTCCTCGCGTGATCAACCCGCCGGCGCGTCTCTGGCCGACCTCGATGTCGCGCGCGATGCGGCCCCGATAGAAGCCGTCCTCGCCGCGGTCCCGGATCGCCTCGAGCGTGCGCGCGAGGTCCGGCTGGCGGAACGTCGTCCCCGGCGCGGGGGGCGCGCCGCCGGGCAGAAAGATCCGCGCGGCTTCCGGATCGGCCGCGAGGCGATCCTTGTCCGAAGCGATCGATTCGGAGGCGGCGGCGGTCATCACGAAGCCGTCGCGCGCCAGGCGCACCGCGGGCTCCACGACGGTCTTCCAGGGCAGCCGCCCGGCGCGCCGGTGCGCGAGCGCGAGCCCGGCGACCGAGCCCGGAACGCCCGAAGCCAGGGAGCCCTCGGTCGAAGAGGGAGGACCGGCTCCTCCGCGAGGCGCGGTGTAGAGGTCGCGCCGCGCCTCCCTCGGCGCCATCTCGCGGAAGTCCACGACGAGCGCGCGCCGGCGGGCGTCGAGCGACGTCCAGAAACCGCCACCACCCAAGTTGCCCGCCTCGGGCCAGGTCACCGCCAGCGCGAAGGAGACGGCGACGGCGGCATCCGCCGCGTTGCCGCCTCGCTTCAGGATCTCGACACCGACGCGGGCGGCGTGTTCTTCGGCCGCCGCGACTGCGCCGCCGGAACCGCGGGCAACGCGCGGTGCCTGGCCCGCGGCCGACACCGCGAAGCACAGAAGCAGAGCGGCGACCGCGAACCGTTTCACTGCGCTATTCTACCGGCCCCATGCGGTCCATTCGAGACTTGTCCCTCGACGGCCGGAGGCTGTTTCTGCGCGTGGACTTCAACGTGCCGCTCGACGGCGGCCGCGTCTCCGACGACACGCGCATCGTCGAGACGCTGGCGACCGTGCGTCTCGCATGCGAGCGCGGCGCGCGCGTCGTGTGCGCCTCGCACCTCGGCAAGGCCAAGGGCAAGCCCAAGCCCGAGCTCTCGCTCAAGCCCGTGGCGGTGCGCTTCGCCGAGCGTCTCGGCAAGCCCGTGCGCTTCGTGGACGACTGCGTCGGGCCCGAGGCGGAGAAGGCCGCGTCCCACCTCGCGTCCGGCGAGGTCCTGCTGCTCGAGAACCTGCGCTTCCACGCCGGCGAGGAGACCAACGATCCGGCATTCGCGCAGCAGCTCGCCGCGCTGGCCGACGTCTACGTGGACGACGCCTTCGGCGCCGCGCACCGTGCACACGCCTCGGTCGTCGGCGTCCCCAGACTCGTGTCCGAGAAGGGCGCCGGCCTCCTGCTCGAGAAGGAGGTGCGCGAGCTCTCGCGGCTCCTCGAGCCCGAGCGTCCGTTCGCCGCGATCCTGGGAGGCGCCAAGATCTCGGGCAAGATCGACACGCTGCGGGTCCTCTCGCGCCGTGCCGACGTGCTCCTGATCGGGGGCGGCATGGCGAACCATTTCGTGCGCGCCCTCGGGCTCCCCGTCGGAAAGTCCCTGCTCGAGGAGGACAAGGTCGCGCTGGCGCGGGAGATCCTCGACTTCTGCCGGGACGCGCAGAAGACGATCGCGCTCCCGTCCGACTTCGTCGTCGCGAAGTCGCCCGAGGATGCCGCGGGAGCGCGCACGGTCACGATCCAGACGATCCCGGACGATCGGATGGCGCTCGACGTCGGGCCCAAGACGCTGGAGCAGTTCGCGCGTCTCTTGAAGCCCGCGAAGACCGTGTTCTGGAACGGACCCATGGGCGTCTTCGAGAAGCCGCCGTTCGACAAGGGGACCATGGCCCTGGCGAAGATCGTCGCGGATCTTCCCGCGGTCACGGTCGTCGGAGGCGGCGAGAGCGTGCAGGCCGCGCACGCAGCCGGCGTGGCCGAAAAGTTCACGCATGTCTCGACCGGAGGCGGAGCGTCGCTCGAGTTTCTGGCGGAGGGCAAGCTGCCGGGCGTCGAAGCGTTGGGATGACGCCGGGATGACGCGCCGGCTCTTCGTCGCCAACTGGAAAATGCACAAGACCCGCGCCGAGGCGCGCGCCTGGGCGAGCGAGCTCGGCTCGATTCTCGACGCCGGCGCCGTCGCGGAGGAGCTCGTCGCCGCGCCTCCGTTCACGGCACTCGACGCGGCGGCCGATCCCGCGGGGCGCTGGACCCTGGCGTGCCAGAACGTCGCGGCACAGCTGGAGGGCGCGTTCACGGGCGAGGTCTCGGCCGTCATGGCGGCCGACGCCGGATGCCGCTACGCGATCGTGGGCCACTCCGAGCGCCGCCGCGAGTTTCACGAGGACGGGCCGCTGCTCGCCCGAAAGCTCGCGTGCTGCCGGGCGGCGAAGCTGACGCCGATCTACTGCATCGGCGAGACCGCCGAAGAGCGGGACGCCGGCCTGACGGCGGCGACTCTAATCCGTGAGGTCGCCGCGCTCGACGCGGACCCGCCGGGCGCTCCGCTGGTCGTGGCCTACGAGCCCGTCTGGGCCATCGGAACCGGCAGGGCGGCGACGCCGGACGACGCCGAAGCGGCGCGCGTCCACATCGCGGAGCTTCTTTCGGCGCGGTCGGACCTGCGAATCCTCTACGGCGGCTCGGTCACGCCGGAGAACGCGCCGGAGCTTCTCTCGGGGTCCCGCGTGGACGGCTTCCTGATCGGGGGGGCGAGCCTCTCGGCCCCCGCTTTTGCCGCGATCGCGCGCGCTTGACGCCCCGCGGCCGGGCGGCTAAACTTCCGCCCCTTTTGGAGGCTCCGTGTACATAGCCCTGGTCGTCCTCTACGTCATCATCTGCTTCTTCCTGATCCTCGTGGTCCTGCTCCAGCAGGGCAAGGGCGCGGACATCGCCGGCGCCTTCGGGGGCGGGGGAAGCCAGACGGCTTTTGGCGCGCGCGGCGCGACGACTTTTCTTCACAAGCTGACGACCGGCGCGTTCGTCGGG
Source organism: Acidobacteriota bacterium (assembly GCA_046725935.1). Classification (GTDB taxonomy): domain Bacteria; phylum Acidobacteriota; class Thermoanaerobaculia; order UBA5066; family Gp7-AA6; genus DAHUXD01. Next base: position 7,848 of record JBKOZO010000018.1, read on the forward strand.
TTCGTCCTGCTTGCGCTGGTGCTCTCGATTCTCGAGGCCAGGCCCAGGAACTCGGTGATCCAGACGCTTCCGGCGAAGGCTGCGGCGCAGAAGGCTCCGGCCCCCGCGCCCGCCAACCCGGGAGCGGCTCCGGCTCCGGAGTCCGCCCAGCCGGCGACCGGGACCACCGCGCCCGGGACGGCGACGCAGCCCTCCACACAGAGCCCCAGCCAGCCGTAGAATCGTTCCCCCCGTGCCGTCGTGGTGGAATTGGTAGACACGTACGTTTGAGGGGCGTATGGGGCAACCCATGCCGGTTCGAGTCCGGCCGACGGCACCATAAGAAAAAGAGTTCCGGGTTCCGAGTTCCGGGTTCCGGGTAAACCTTCCTGAGAGCTCCCGCGTCGGTTGGTGCAGGAGGTCCTCATGCACCGCCGACTCGCCGCCGCGGCTCTGCTGATCTGCGCCGCTCCGTTCGCGCGCGCGGCCTATTCGCCCGCGACGGCGAACGGCTGGTTCATCACTGCCGGACGCGTCGCGGGGCTCGGGGGCGCGCTGTTTCGGACCGACGTCTGGCTCTTCAATCCCGACGACTCCGCGACGGCGACGGTGATCCTCGTGCTGCATCCGGCGGTCTCGACGGGGCAGCCCGCCGCGACGCCGGTGGCGTCGGATCCGATCGTGCTGGCGCCCCGCGAAACGCGCTTCTTTCCCGACGTGACCCTCGAGACGGTGCCCGCGGGCGACGGCGTCGTGGGGACGCTGGAGTGGCAGTCGGCCGCGCCGATCATGGCCTCCGCCCGCATTTACACGTTCACTCCGACCGGGACCTACGGCTTCTTCCTCGCCGGGATTCCGCAGAACGAGTCGATGACCGCCAAGTCGAGCTCCGACGACGACGTCCACGTCCTCCAGATCTACGGCGTGAACTCGGGCGATGCGAACTTCCGTACGAACCTGGATCTCGCGAACACGTCGGGCGTCGCGCTTCCCGTCGAAGTGCGCGTCATCGATCCGGTCACCTCTCTCATCTACGGCGGCGCCCAGACATACAGCATCGCGCCGGGATCGCTCCTGAGAGTCGGCCAGATTCTCGAGTCCGTCGGCGCTCCGCAGATCGACGGCCTGCGCATCACGGCCGCAGTCGCGGCGGGCGCGTCGGTCCCGTCGGGCGGGCTGCTTGCGGCCGCGTACACCGCCGACAACCGCACGCAGGACGCGTTCGCGTTCGTCGGGCAGAGGCAAAGTCCCTGAGGCCGGTGCTCAGGGAACCGGATCGAATCCGCCGCGCGCCCACGGATGACACCGCAGGAGCCGCGCGGCCGCGAGGGTGAAACCGCGCGGCGAGCCGTAGCGCTGGATGGCTTCGCGGGCATAGACCGAGCACGTCGGCTCGTACTTGCAGCGGGCCAGGCCGCTCTTCGCGAGGGCCGGCGACAGAGTCGCGCGATACACGTCGATCGACGCGATGGCCGCGCGCGCCGAGAGCTGTTCCTCGGGCGGCCGCAGCGCGTCGCCGGCGGCAAAGCCGAGAAGCGCGGCGAGCACGGGAGCCGCGAGCCTCGGGCGCCTCGACGCGGCGGTCCGCGCTTCAGGATCCGTTCGAGAGCCGGGTGGCATAACGGGAGATGCCCGGAATCACCAGGCGGCCGCCGCCCAGGGCCGTGACCGCCGCGAGTGTCGCCACGAAGACGTAGAGCAACGACGCGATCAGCATCGCGACCGCGTAGAGGCAGGTCAGCGACGGCACGGCGATGCCCACGAGCGTGGCGACGATCCCGACGACGGCGAGCGTGGCGAAGAGAAGCTGACCGTTTCGCGCGTGCCACCGCGTTTCGCGGTCCCGTTTCTCCAGGAGAAGAACGAGCAGACCGAGGATCGGGATGTAGCCGAGGGCGAGAAACCAGAGACGCGAAGAGGAGGGGCTCTCGGCGCTCATGGCGCCGGGCAGCTTAACAGCTTCGTCTCAGCAGCCTGCTAGCGCGCGCGGAGGCGGATGGTGCCGTTGACCGTCTCGCACTGGAGCGTCTCGGCGCCGCCGTTGAAGGATCCCCGGGCTTCCTTGGGACCGAACTTGCCCTCGACCGCGAGCCCCACGTCGTCGCTCTCGATGCGGCCGTTGACCGTGGAGAGGTCGTAGCGCACCGACGAGCTCTTCTCGAATCCGACGTCGATGTTGCCGTTGACGGTCTCGATCCGGCTCTTCCTCAGGGACCCCTTGAAGCTGACGCGCACGTTGCCGTTGACGGTCGTGGCGCTGGCGGGTCCGTCCTGGTCCGCCAGCTCGATCGATCCGTTGACGGCGTCGCTGGAGAGATTGCCGGCGAAACCGGTGGCCGCGACCTTTCCGTTGCACGTCTCGAGGCGGACCTCCGCGCGGGCCGGAATCTGGAGCGTGTAGTCCACGTGCGCGTTCGAGCCTCCGAAGTCCAGGAAGCCGAACAGGCGCCGCCGCTTCGGATTGATGGTCTCGACCTTGATCGAATCGCCGACCTTCGAGACGCGGATCTCGGTCAACTTCAGAGTGTCTTCGGCGCGGCTGCCGTCGGCGCGCTTGACCGCGCGGAGCTTGAAGTACGGCTTGTCCCAGGCCGCCGCCTCGATGTGGCCGTTGACGTTCTCGACCTGGACCTTGGTCACGCCCTCCATCGAGTAGGCCTTCTCGAAGACCTCCTCCGCCGCCGAGAGGGGCGCGGCCGCGGCGACCAGCGAAACGGCGAGAAGGGCGTGACGCAGCTTCATCCGAATGTTAACAACGGAAACCGGGACAAAAGGTTCTCGGGCGGGGACGGGCGCACAAACGGCGGCGGGCCGATCTCTCATTGGGAGCGCAGGATACGCGTCCCGGACCTCCGATCGCAACGGCGGGGCGCCTGCGAGTCCGAGAGGATGGGCCAGGCGTCGTAGAGGTTCCAGAGCGGCACGAGCAGGGGAATATTTCGCAGGATCGAGCGCCAGGCGCCGGGCGGACGCCCGTCGGGAAGGCGGGCCTCGAGAGCGAACCAGCGGCGCGCCCGCCCCCCGCCCGCGTCGCGCAGGAGAAAGGCGGCGACGGCGGCCGCCGCGAGAACGGCCCAGATCCACGGAATCGCGGCCCCAAAGGCGGGAACGTAGCGCCAGATGACCCCGGTCGCGGCGAGACCCACGACGTCCGCCGCGGCCGCGCAGATGGCGAAGTCGAGGAGAAAAGCGAGCATCCGGGCGCGGCGCATATAAAGTTAGAGTGTCGCGGGATTCTGAATCCGGGGTCCGCAATTGTGAAGCCCGAAAACGCAGCCTCGTCCCTGTCCCTCCCCACCGGTGGCCTTGCCGACTGTCACCTCCACTTCGAGGGTTCCCTTCCGGCGGCGCAGGTCGCGTCGCTCGCCCGCCGCGCCGGGCATGCCTTCGCCGATCCGAAAGCGTTCGAATCGGCGCGGCGGGCGTTGTCGGGTCCCGAGGACTTTCTGCAGCTCTTCGCCGAGGTCTGCCGCCTCTTTCGCCGTCCCGAGGACTACCTCGAGGCCGCGCAGGGCATCGGCGACTTCCTGGCGAATGACGGGGTGACTCGCGCCGAGGTCTACGTCTCGCCGGAGATCTTCTCGCTGCTCGGATTGGACGCCGCGGAATGCCTCCGCGCGATCGACGAGGGTTTCCGAAAGGCGAAAGAGACGCGCGGAATCCACTGCGCGATCCTGCTCGACGCCGTGCGTCACTGGGGTCCCGAGTCGGCCGACCGCGTGCTCGATCTCTACGCGCGTCTTCCCCTGCCGTCCATCGTCGGATTCGGAATCGGCGGCGACGAGAAGTCCGTGCCCGCGGCGGCGTTCGCGGGCGTCTACCTGCGCGCCCGGGCGCTCGGACTGCGTACCTCCATCCACACGGGGGAATGGGACGGCGCTCCCGCGGTGCGCGAGGCGCTGGACGCCCTGCGGCCCGACCGGATCGACCACGGCATCGCCGCCGTGGAGGATCCGCGGCTGCTCGCGCGCCTGGCCGAGGAGGACACGATCCTCTGCGTCGCGCCCACGAGTAACCTGCGGACGGGCGCCGTCGCGCAGATCGCGGAGCACCCGCTCAAGCGAATGCTCGAGGCCGGCGTGCGCGTGACACTGTCGGCGGACGATCCCACGCTCTTCGGAACGTCCACGTCCGGCGAGTACCGGTTCGCGAAGGAGGCGCTGGGCCTCGACGACCGAGACCTGCGGCGCCTGGCCGAGAACTCCTGGCACGGCGCATTCTGCTCGCGCGAAGAGCGGACCGCCGGACTGAAGTCTCTGGAAAAGTCACACTAGCAACGAATACGGCAGCCGGGCCTCGGTGAGCGCGGCCTCGACCGAGGCGAGGCGCGACCGTCGCACGGCGAGCTCGATGGCCGGATCCGGGTCGAAACGCTCGGCGACGAGCACGACGTCGGGCGGCCGCACGAGCCGGCGCACGGCTCCGAGGCGTTCGAACGGCGCGCGAACCTCGAGCCGCGCGGTCTCGTACGCCGTCTCGACGCCGCACGCTTCGAGGGCGCGAGCCGCCGCCTGGCGGTATGCGCGCGCGAGCCCGCCGGTGCCGAGCTTCGTCCCGCCGAAATATCGGACCACGGCCACGACCACGTCGGAGAGCCCGGAGGCTTCGATGGCGAGAGCGATCGGCTTCCCGGCCGTGCCCGACGGCTCACCCGCGTCCGAGGCGCGCCGCTGCGAGTCCGATCCGGCTCCGATCTTCCACGCGAAAGCCACGTGCGTGGCGTCGTGGTACTCGCGGCGCAGCTTCTCGAGAGAGCTCTCGGCTTCCGCTGAGGTGCGCGCCGGAAACGCAATTCCGAAGAAGCGGGACGCCTTCTCCCGAACCTCACCGCGCCCTTCCCGGGCGGGAACAAGGCGCTGGTCGGGCTCCGGGTTCACCCCGCGAGAGTCGCTTCGTAGAGGTCGCGATACCGCTCGACGATCGCGTCGCGCTGGTAGTCGCGCTCGACGCGCTCGCGGCAGGCCTTCGACATCCGGCGCGCGAGGGAATCGTCCGTCAGGATCGCGAGGGCCGCCTCGGCCATACCGACGACGTCGCCCACCGGCCGCAACGCGCCGTGGACGCCGTCCTCGACGACCTCGGGAAGGCCTCCTCCCAGGGCACCGATGACAGGCACCCCGCAGGCCATGGCCTCGAGCGCGGCCAGTCCGAACGACTCGTACTCGGACGGGAGCAGCATCACGTGCGCGGCCGGCAGGATCGTCTCGACGGCGGCGACGTTGCCCAGGAATATGGCGCGGTCCTCGAAGCCCCCGTCCCGGGCGAGCCGTTCGGCGAGCGAACGGTCGGGGCCGTCGCCGATCAGAACGAGCCGCGCGGGGATGCGCTGCCGGAGACGGTCGAAGATCGCGAGGACGTCCGGGATGCGCTTGACCGGCCGGAAGTTCGAGACGTGCACGACGAGCTTCTCGCCGTTGAAAGCGAGCGAGCATGCGAAGGTCGAGGCCCCGTCCGGTCGATAGCGCTTCGTGTCGACGAAATTCGGGATCACGGCGATGTCCCGCCGGACGCCGAACTCGCGGACCGTGACGTCCTTCAAGTACCGGGAGACCGCGGTGACGGCGTTGCTCTGGTCGATGCCCCACCGCGTGATCGGGAGATACGAGCGATCCTGGCCCACGATCGTGATGTCGGTGCCGTGGAGCGTCGTCACGACCTTCAGGCGCACGCCGTTGTCGGTCGACATCTCGCGCGCCAGGATGGCCGAAATCGCGTGGGGCAGCGCGTAGTGGACGTGCAGCAGGTCCAGGTGCGCCCGCGCCGCGACTTCCGCCATTTTCGTCGCGAGCGCCAGCGTGTAGGGAGGAGAGACGAACAAGGGGTACGTCGGCGCGACGACCTCGTGAAAGTGGACGCACGGCCGCGGCAGCTCCAGGCGCGACGGGAGCGCGTAGGAGATGAAGTGGACTTCGTGGCCCTGCTCGGCCAGCGCGATCCCCAGCTCCGTCGCGACGACGCCGCTGCCGCCGTAGGTCGGATAACAGGTGATGCCGATCTTCATGTTCAGAATCCGGGCTCGTAGCCTTCGAACGCCTTGACCAGGTCGTCCACGCGAGGGGGGACGCGGGCGTGGAATCCTTCGGCGAACTCGACGCCGATCATGATTCCGTACTCGCGGGCTCGCGCCTCGACCGCCTCGAGGAAGCCCTGCTTCGACAACACCGTCGTGGGCTCCTTGGAGTCGGGATTGTGGAACTGGCTCTCGAACGCGCGCATGGCGGCGCGCCGCGTCTCGATGACCGGCGTGACGTCCACGACGAAATCCGGGCGGCGCGTGTCGAAGGTCGAGAAGTAGACCGTCTGTTGCGGCCGGTGCGCGGGATGCCCGGTCTCGAGCTTGCGCAGCCCCGCGTAGAACGCCGCGTCCGTCACGAGTTGTCCGGCGCGGCGATGGTCGGGGTGCCGGTCTTCGGGATACGGCGTGAGGATCACGCGCGGCCGGTGCCGCCGGATGACGTCGATCATCGCGAGCTCCTCATCCCGTCCCCGGCGCAGGGCGCCGTCTCCGAAGTCGAGCGTCTCGCGGAAATCGGCCCCGAGGATCTCGGCCGCGCGTTTGGCCTCGGCTGCCCGGATCGCGGCCGAGCCGCGGGTTCCCATCTCGCCCCGCGTCAGGTCCACGATCCCAAAACGGTAGCCGCGGTTCTTCAGGACCACGAGTGTGCCGCCGCAGGTCAGCTCCACGTCGTCGGCGTGCGCCGAGATCGCCAGGACGTCAACCGGCATTCGATCCTCCCGTCGCCGCGAGCCCGACGTCGACGACTGCCGCTCCGGCGGCGGGGTCGGTCTCCGCCACGGCGCGCCTCAGGGCGTCGCGTACTTCGTCGCCGTACACGAGCATCGGAGACAGCGGCGGATAGATCCGCTCGGCCGGAACGCCGCCCGGCGCGAGCAGGGTCTGGAGGCGCTTGCGCCGGCCCGCATCGAGGTCCGTGCGCCGCTGCGCCGCCTTGTTCGCGCGTTCCGCGAGCTGCTCGAACTGGTAAGCCACCTTCTTCTTCGTCGTCTCGAGCGCGCCGAGCAGCGTCGCGTCGATCCGCTCGAGACCCGAAGCGAGCTCCTGCAGGTACTTCTGCGCCGCCCGCGACTGGGCGGCCAGGGCCTCGGCTTCCGGAACCGACGGGGCATCCGTCGCGGTGGCCGCGACCAGGAGGTCCTCCTCGGCAATCCCGAGGGTCTCGGCGAGCCGCCTCTCGACCGGCCCCCGCAGAACGACGTGCGTCCGTGGGATCAGCACCGGCCGGGGGACATCGAACAAGGAAAACAGCGGAAGACTCTGGGCGTGGTAGGCGATCTCCGCCGCCCCGAGGACGCTCGCCGCCATGGGGAAGAGATACGACTTGAGGACGGGTCGGGTTATCACGTCGGCCGAGGGAACGATCTCGCCCTGCTCGAGGCGCGCGATCGCCGCGCTGATGTCCTCGATGCGTTTGCGGCCGTCGGCGTCGATCGCGAAGAACGAGAAGCCCTCGGGCACTGGGGCCGGCACGGTCTTGCCGGCTTTCTCGAGCTTCCGCACCGTGTCGAGCAGCGCGCCGCGAAGCTCGTCGGCCTTGCGGGCGGCATGGAGAAAGAGGGCGCCCGTCGGAGCGCGCAGCGCGTCGGAGAGCGGGTCGAGCACGAGCAGGGGCTCCGGCTCCACGAGATCGAGAAGCGTTTCGACGAACGCGTCGCCGTAGGTGACGCCCGGGGCGCTGCGGCGCGCGAACGCTTCGAGGAACGCGTCGGCGCGCTCCGCCTTCGCGTCGGGGCGGAAGGCCTCGACGATCGCGGAGATCCCGGGCGGGATCGTCAGGCGGCCGACCGGCTGCCGGTTCTGCCGGTCCGCGCCCTCGAGCACCAGCTCCTGCGGGCCCTCCTCCGTGGGCCGCGCGGTTCGGGCCACTTCCTGGAGGTCGTGGTCATCCGTCAACGCCCAGAAGACCGGCACGGCTGGCACGCCGCGCCGCGACAGGGCCCGCGCGAGGTGAATGGCGTCGAGAGCCTTGACGAACTCGTAGAGCGGGCCGGTGAAGAGACCGACCTGGTGTCCCGCCGAGACCGCCACGGCGCGGCCTTCGGTGAGCTCCTCCGCCATCGCCGCCGCCTCGTCTCCCCGGAAACGCAGCGCCGAGACCGGGAATCGGGCGCGGGCCGCCGAGGCGAGCAGCTCCCGTCCGCGCTTTTCCGCGGCATCGAGGGACGGCGGATCCGGATAAAACTCGGGCAGCCCCGCGAGGAAGTCGAGAAAGAGAGGATGGAGCCCGGGGTATTTCGCGTAGGGAATCAAACCGGATGCCCTCCGGGCTTGCGGGCCAGGATGATCAGCCGCGGGGCCTCTGGCCCCGCCGGGCTCTCGTCGAATCCGCCCCAGGCCGACTCGACCCACAGTCCCGCGCCGCAGAAGAGCTCGACGAGCTCGTCGATGGTGTAGGCCCGGACGCTCTCGCGGAAGATTTCCGTCGAGCCCTCCCGCCGGACCTCGATCTCCTTCTCGATTCGCTGCGTCTCCGGGTTCCAGGAGCGCCGGATCCGGTAGTCCTTCTCGCCGAAACATCGATGCTCCTCCGAGACCAGCCGCGCGAGCACGTAGTCGCGGCCGAAGGTGTCGCACAAAAACGCGCCGCCCGGCTTCAGGACCCGTTCGATCTCGGCGATGACGGCGCGGTTCTCTCCCTCGCGCACGAAGTAGCCGAAGCTCGTGAAGAAGTTCACGACCGCCGCAAACGTCCCGTCGCCGAAGGGGAGGGCGCGCATGTCTCCGCGCACGAGACGCCGGCAGTCGCGCCGGCGCGCCAGATCGAGCAGCGGCGCCGAGTAGTCCAGGCCCACCGGCGCGATTCCCGACTCCGCCAGCGGAAGCGCGTGCCTGCCCGAGCCGCAGCAGAGGTCCAGGAGAGGAACCGGCCGCGGCGGCAGGTGCGCGAGGGCGAACGCCGCCTCGCGGCGGGCGGAATCGAGATCCCGGTGAGGGTACAGATCCAGATACTCCTCCCCGAACCACGATTCCCACCACGTCATACGGCGGGCGATTATGGCAGAGGGATTCGCAAGGGACGGTCCGGCGGCCGCGTGCATTCTCCGGCAGCCTGCTAGAGTTCTCGCCGATGAAGCTGGCCGCATTGCTTCTCGCCGCGCTCTCGCTGCTCCCCGCCCAGCGGCCGCCGCGGCCGCGCACGCCGACTCCGTCGCCGACTCCGCCGCCGGGGACGCTGAAGGAACGGGCGCGCAGGGAACGTCTGGACCGGCACCTGCTGTCGGCCATGCGCCGCGCCGGCGTGGACGCCTGGCTCGTGGTGACGCGGGAGGGCGCGCGCGATCCGGTGTCGTTCGACGTCGGGGCCGAGAATGCCGTCGGGCGCGCCGCGTGCCTGTTCGTGGACAAGGGAGACCACCTCGAGAAAGTCGCGATCGTGGCGAGCTTCGACACCGAGCCGTTCGAGAAGTCCGGGATCTACCTCCGCGTGACGCCGTACGGAAAAGAGGGCGCGGGCCCCGCGCTGAAGAACGAGCTCGACACGCTCACGCCCAAGGCCATCGCGGTCGACCAGTCGAGGGAGGAGCCGCTCGCCGACGGCCTGACCGCCGGAAACCTGCAGTGGCTTCGCGAGACGGTCGGGCCCGAGTACTCCAAGCGGCTGATGTCCGCGGAGGGCCTGCTGATCTCGTTCCGCAGCCGCAAGACCGCCGCCGAGATCGCGAAGATGCGCGAGGCCGTGAAGAAGACCAACCAGATCCTGACCGAGGCGCTTTCCCCCGATGTCATCAAGCCGGGCAAGACGACCGAAAAGGAGGTGGCCGACTTCATTCGCAAGCGCCGCCGCGAAATGGGCCTGGGCCCGTCGTGGGAGGAAGACCAGGATCCCAACGTCATGGCGGGGCTCGCGCGAGGCCACTCGGGTGCGACCGAGGCGCTGATCGTCCCCGGCGCGGTCATCCGGATCGACGCCGGCGTGGACGACGACGGCTACAAGACCGACCTGCAGCGCATGGCCTACGTGCTGCGGCCCGGCGAGACCGCGCCGCCTCCCGAGGTGCAGAAGGCGTTCGACACCGTCAAGACGGCGAACCGCGCGGCCGCCGCCGCACTGAAGCCGGGTGTGAAGGGCGTGGAGGTGGACGGCGCGGGCCGGCGCATCGTCACCGGTGCCGGATATCCGGAATTCATGCACGCCACCGGGCATCCGATCGGCTTTTTCACGCACGACCTGGGGCCGGGTCTCGCGCCCGACTGGCCCGACCGCTACGGCAAGTCGGGAACTTACGTCGTCGAGAAGGACCAGACGTTCGCGATCGAGCCGTCGCTGGAGACCGAGCTTCCGTGGATGCTCGGCGGCGCGACGGGTTTCGGCCTCGAGGAGGACTACGTGGTCACCGAAGCCGGGAGCGAGCCCCTGGGTCCGCTGCAGGAATCGTTGATCCTGATCCCGAGCGGCCCGTGACGCCGGCGCGCGGGAGGCTCCTTGCGTGCCTGGTGCTTCTGGCCGCGGGGTGTGGCGGAGGTCTGAAGACCGTCATGAAGGACGGCTACACCGGGATCCTCTCCTTCTCCAAGGATGAGAAATTCGACGTCGCGGTGCGCGGCGAATGGAAACGGGTCGAGGGCAAGGTCGATGGAGGCACGCTCGTGAAGGTCGTGCGGCCGGAGCAGAAGAAGGCCTGGGAGTTCCGGCCCGACAAGAAGACGATTCGCGAGATCCCCTGGGGGCCGACGGACGAGATCGTGCCGGGCTATCCGCTGGAGCCCGGGTTCGATCCCCGCTCCTACGCCGACCGGTTCGGGGGGGTGATCTCCCGGATCGGCGACGACACGCACGGGCTGCATCCGTGCGACCGCTGGCGGCTGGCGCTTCCCTCCGGTGACCTCGTCACGCTCTGGGTCGCCCGCGACCTCGACAAGCTCGTCGTGAAGATCGAGCACATGAAGAAGGACCAGGGCGACGAGTACCAGCCCTTCACCACGACCGAGCTCCTCGACGTCCGCGTCGGCGCGGACCCGGATCTCTTCGAGCCGCCCAAGGCGTACCGGAAGGTCCAGACGTACGAGGACCTGGCGAAGTAGCTAGGCCGCGACCCGCTCTCTTCGCCGGATCGGCTGCAGCGGCTCGAAGTCGCGGAACAGGATGTGGTCGTAGAAGTAATGCACCAGGAGGAACGACAGCACGACCACGTAGTAGCTCTTGTCCTGAGGGAAATTGAGGCCCTTCCAGAGGATGAGGTAGATGACGCCGGCCGACAGCGTCGCGCCGATCATCGAGAGGTAGAACTTCTTGGTGTTCTCGCGGCCCGCGAGCGCGCGCGCGAGCCCGCTCCCGATCCGCCCCGTGTCGGCTTCGCGGCCGAGCATGAACCAGGTCAGCGCCAGGTACTGGAGCGAGTGCCAGGTGTTGAAGCCCTGGAACGACATGTCGAGGTTGTCGAAGATCGGTACGACGAACGCCATCGCCACCGTCATGATCATGAAGAGAAGCCGGGGCCAGGAGGTCTCGCCGCGCCGGATCTCGCCCAGCGTCCGCGCCACGTAGAAGAGGAAAAAGGCCGCGTATCCGACCGTGAACGCCACGGCGACCCACCGGTACTTCAGGAAGCTCGGAAACAGCAGGACCGAGTCGCCAAGGGCGAACTTGTCGGCCACGAACTTGTACATCGCCATCACGTACAGCGCGCCGAGGATCACGGCTCCGTCGAGCCAGCGGTCGAGCGCGCGGACCTTGCCGCCCGCGCGCATCCGGTAAGTCTCCGAGATGAACTGCGCCTGGTGCGTGACGTGCAGCGACGCCCAGAGGAAGAACGCCGTCAGAAGCAGGATGAAGGCGTACATCGAGCCGATGACGACCAGAGTCGGTATCAGGACCAGGGGCAGGTAGGCGAGCAGGCCCCAGCGCTTACGGAACCGCGGCTCGAACGCCGTGCGCAGATAGGTCGAATACATGTGCGGGCCGCCGACGAGCAGCGTCACCGAGAGGCCGACGATCAGGCTCGATGTGGCCTCGGACACGCCCAGCTTCTGCAGGAGCCCGTAGGACAGATACGGAAAAAAGACGAGGAACCCCGAAAGGGTCAGGAAAACCAGATCGAAACGGCGGTCGCGAATCCAGAGGGCGGAATCTTCGGCGGGTCCCGCCATGGTCGTGGACGACATTTCAAACTCCTCCGGAACGAAGCGAAAAAGCCCGGCTCCCCGGCCGCCCGGGGTGATCGGTAAGATTATCAGCCGGATGCTCTCCCTGGGAACCCTCCGGATCGATCCACCCCTGGTGCTCGCCCCGATGGCGGGCATCACGGACCACGTGTATCGGCTGATGCTGCGCCGGATCGGCGGGGTGGGCCTGGTGACGATGGAGTTCATTTCCTCCGAGGCGATCACGCGGGGCAACGCTCGCCAGCTCCGCAAAATGATCTTCACCGACGAGGAGCGCCCGCTCTCGATCCAGATCTACGGCTCGGACCCCGAGCGCATGGCCGCGGCGGCCGACATCGTCGAGGAGTTTTCTCCGGACGTTTGCGACATCAACATGGGCTGCCCCGCCAACAAGGTGCTCAAGGGATGCGCGGGAGCGGCGTTGATGGGCGATCTCCCTCTGGCGCGCACGATCGTGCGCCAGGTCAAGTCGAGGCTGTCGATTCCGCTGACGGTGAAGTTCCGGCTGGGTCTCGACGGCGGACGGATGAATTTCCTGGATCTGGGCAAGATGTGCGAGGACGAAGGCGCCGCCGCCGTGGCGATGCACGCCCGCACCGCGCGACAGATGTACACCGGCGCCGCGGACTACACCAAGATCGCACAGCTGAAGCGACACCTCGCGATTCCGGTCATCGGCAACGGTGACGTGCTCATCGCCGAGGACGCCGAGAGGCTCTTCGCGGAGACGGGGTGCGACGCCGTCATGATCGGCCGCGCGACGATGAAGAATCCGTGGATCTTCCGGCACATCGCGGCGCGCCGGGCCGGAGGGGCGGCGGCCGAGGCCACGCTCGCCGAAAGGCGAGACCTCATGCTTGCGCACTTCGAGGCGATCGAGGCGTCGGCCGGCGAGCCGAAGGAGGCGCTGCACAAGCTCCGTACGATGACGGGCTGGTACACCCACGGCCTGCCCCGGGGACGGGACCTGCGCGTGCGGATTTCGAGTCTCCAGACCCCCGCCGACTTCCGAACGGCGGTCGAGGAGTTCTTCGACAGTTGTCATTCCGAGGGTCGCAGGCCCGAGGAGCCGACCACCGAAGCCAGGCCCCCGTCAGAAGGCAACGCCGAGCATGCTCGGCGGTCATCCCTTTCGAGCCTCGCCTGGGCGTAGAAAGGGATCCTCGCTGCGCTCGGGATGACAGAACCGGGAATTCCTCGGAGCCTCGCCACGGTTCGGGGTTTTCGCATGGCTCCGCGCAGCCTTACCCGAACCCTGGTTTCCCTGGCCCTCATGCTCGGCGCCGCCGCGCTTCCGGCGCAGACGCGGCAGACCCAGGTCGACACCCCCGGAGGTCAGTTTCCGCTCTACGTGACCGCGGAGTATCTCGGGATGGCGGGCGTGAAGACGGTGGTGCGAATCCGCCTGCGTGCTCCCGAGCTCTCCATGGCCGCCGCCAAGCGCGGGCTGACGAGCTTTTCCGGGGAGCTCCAGGGATCGTTCCTCAAAGGCGACGACATCGTCCAGTCCTTCAAGTACCCAGTCTCCGGTGAGCTCGGCGATCGAGCCACGTTCCAGTACGCGTTCCTGCGGTCGATCGAGCCGGGCTCGTACAAGCTCAAGCTGATCCTCGCCGCCCCCGGCGGCCGGCAGGTGGGCGAGGCGACGACCGAGATCTCCGTGCCCGAGGTCGGCACGCAATTCACGCCGGACATGGCGCCCGGTGAGGCCTCGACGATGCCCGCGGCCGAAGCCGTCGTCATCGCCGACGAAGCCGGTTCGGCGACCGCCGAGACCTCAGGATCGAAGCTGAAAATCCTTCCGCCCGATCGTGAGGCTCCCGTCGGCCTCCTTCGGCTCGAGGCGGATGCCCAGCCGCCGATCTCGAAGGTCGAGTTCTACCTCGAGGACAAGCTTCTCGTGCGCCGCGCCCGTCCGCCCTACACCGTAGAGATCGACCTCGGCGAGGTGCCGCGCAAGCAGACGGTGCGCGCCGTCGGCTACGACGCGTCGGGCAAGGTCATCGACGAAGACGCGTGGTCCATCAATCAGGGCTCGGCGCGGCTGGCCGTGAAGATCCTGCCGCAGGTGGATCCCCGGGCCGGCAAGGTGAAGATCAAAGTCGCGGTCCAGTCGATTTCGGGCGGCGTGGCCAAGCAGGTGGAGCTCTTCCTCGACGAGAAGAAGCTCAAGAGCTGGTCCGGGGGCCCGGGTCCTTTTGAAGTCACGCTGCCGATGACCGAGTACACGCGCTCGGACTTCCTGCGCGCAACCGCGATCACCGAGGACGGCAAGGAAGCCAACGACATCCGGATGCTGAAGGGTCCCAACACGACGGTCGAGAGCGTGCGTGTGGACGTCGTCCAGCTCCACATCTCGGCGATCGACAAGGACAACCGCTTCGTGAAGGGCCTGACCGAGTCCGACTTCTCGATCCAGGAGGACGGCCGGCCGCAGAAGGTCACCGGCTTCGAGGTCGCCGAGAAGCTGCCGCTGACGATCGGTCTGGTCGTGGACGGCTCGGGCTCGATGGAGAAGTCCATGCCCTTCGTGCACGAAGCGTCGGCCGAGCTCTTCAAGGGCCTGATCCGCGAGAAAGACCAGGGTTTCGTCATCGAGTTCCGCGAGCAGCCGCGAATGGTGCAGGCGCTGACCAGCGATTCCGCGGAGCTCCAGCGCGCCGCGCGCGAGCCGGTCGCCCGGGGCGCGACCGCACTCTACGATTCGATCGTCCTGGGCCTCTACCAGTTCCGCACTCTGCAGGGCCGCAAAGCGCTCGTCGTCGTCACCGACGGCGCCGACAACCATTCGCACGTGGACTACACGACCCTGCTGCGCTACGCGCGCTCGGCCGGCGCCCCGATCTACTTCATCGCCGTCAACATCTCGATCACCGACTTCGGGATTCGCAAGGAGATCAACGAGATCGCGCGCGAGTCCGGCGGCGCTGTCTTCCACATTTCCAACGCCGCCAAGGTCGCCGAGGTCACCAAGCGGATCGAAGAGGAGCTGCGCTCGCAGTACATCCTCGCGTTCCGCACCGACTCGCAGAAGCCCGACGGCGAGTACCGCGCGGTCTCGGTCGCGGTGGGGAAGCCGGGAGTCACGGCGCGAACTATCAAGGGCTACATCCCTTAAGTCCGCCGTTTCCCGCCCGGCGGTCCTACTCCGGGAAATTCGCCACGATCGCGTACCGGCCCGAGTAGCGCACGACGCGGGCGGGCGGGACGGCGGTCATCAGCGGGACGAGATCTTTCAGTCTCACGAGGGCGATGACGGGTCGGCGGCGCCACTGAGACCAGAACTCTTCCCTGTTCCAGAACAGCGCTTCCCGAACGTCGGGCCGCGTCTCGAACTCGGGTTCGAGCTCGCCGCGAAAGTCGGCGACGGGAATTAGAGCCCTGAGCTCCCACGAGAGGCCGTTGACGTAGGTCCGGTACGCCACGACCGGAAGGCGTCCGGCGCCGGCGGAGCGCGCCGCCTCGGCCAGCTCCGTCGACAGCCGCGCCTGCGGCGTTTTCGGCCAGCCGAGCGCGACGGCCGCGAAGAAGCTCGCCCAGGCGACGGCGAGAGATGTCAGCGCGGCGGCCCGCGACCGCGCGGCCAGCAGCACCGCCAGCCACGACGCCACGACGAGAAGCGCCAGGGCAGGAGCCACGACGCCCTGAAGACGAAGCGCGCGCGCGGCCTCGCGCAATTCGGGCACCGCCAGCAGCCACGCTGCGAGAGCGGTCGCGAGGCATGCCTGGACGATCCAGAGGCGGCGCGTGTGGCCGTTCTCCTCCGCCCCGCGGGCGGCGAGCAGCGCCGCTGCCGGAATCGCGGGCAGAAGGTACGGCGGCAGCTTGCTCCGCGAGAACGAGAAGAAGACGAAAACGACGATGAACCAGAGAAGAAAGAAGAGGCCGCCCTCGTCTTCCTTTCGCCGGCGCAGCGTGCGCGCCACACCCGCGACGAAGAAGGACAGCCCGGGAAGAAAGCCGAGAAGGAAGACCTGGACGAAGTACTCGATTCCGCCCGGACGTTTGGCGGCGCCGGTGGCGAAGCGGCGAAGATGCTCCCCGACGAAGAAGAAGTCGAGGAAACCCGGGTGCCGCTTCTCGACCGCCAGGAACCACGGCGCCGCGAGCGCGGCGAAGACGACCGGAGCGGGCGAGAGCACGAGGGTGCGCAGGAGCATCGAGATCCGCCGCGTGGCGAGGGCCCACAGAAAGAGGATGGCGCCGGGCAGGATGATCGCGACGAGGCCCTTCGTGAGGAAGCCGGCGGCGGCCGCCGCTCCGGCGACCGCCGAAAAGGCCAACCAGGCCCGCCCGCTTTCGCGGCGAAGGACCGCCGCGCGGGCCGCCAGGAGCGTGGCGGTGAAGCAGAACGTCAGCAGGCCGTCGGTCAGGTTCGCGCGGGAGAAGAGGAATCCCATGGGCGCGGCGAGAAAGAAGATTGCCGCCGGCACTCCTCCTCCTGGACGGCGGCGCGCCGCGAGGATGATCAGCAGGACCGTCCCCATGCCCGCCAGTCGCGTGGGTAGTCTCGCGGCCCACGGGGTTTCGCCGAAGACGCGCAGGGACGCGGCGTTGACCCAGTAGAGTAGAGGCGGCTTCTCGAAGTACGGGACGCCGTTCAAGCGCGGAACGACGAGATCACCCGCGGCGAGCATCTCGCGCGGGATCTCGGCGTATCGGGTCTCGTCGGGCTCGGCCAGCCGGGAGCCCGCGGGCTCCAGCCAGACCATCGCCGCGAGGAGCAGGAGCGCGGCGACGAGGGTCCGCGTCGCGCCGCCGCGCGGCTCCGCCTCCAGCGCCTCCGCCACGGGCCCGGAGTGTACTCTGGCCGGCCCGTTTCCCGGTGCTAAGATCCCCCCGCTTTGACCGCCGAGACGCGCACTCGCTGGGCCGTCGTCCTGGGCGCCTCGTCCGGATTCGGCGAGGCCTGCTCGATCGCCCTGGCGAAGGCCGGGTGGAACATCTTCGGCGTCCACCTCGACCGCAAGGCCACGCAGTCCAACGTCGACCGCATCGTCGGCGAGATCCGGGGAACGGGGCGCCGCGCCGAGTTCTTCAACGTCAACGCCGCCGACGACGCCAAGCGCGGCGAGGTCGTGGCGGCGATCGCGTCGGCCTGCGGCAACGAGCCGCCGGAGGCGCGCGTCTCCGTCCTGCTCCATTCCCTGGCTTTCGGCACGCTGAAGCCCTTCTTCGCCCAGCCGCGCGAGGGCGCGATCGCCAAGCCCCAGATCGAGATGACACTCGACGTGATGGCCAACTCGCTCGTCTACTGGACGCAGGACCTCTTCTTCGGCAATCTGCTGGCTCCGGGCGCCCGGATCTTCGCGATGACGTCGGCCGGCGATCACATCGTCTGGCCCGCCTACGGCGCCGTCTCCGCGGCCAAGTCGGCGCTGGAGTCCTACATCCGGCAGATCGCGGTGGAGCTGGCGCCGCACGGAATCGCCGCCAACGCCCTGCGCGCCGGAGTCACCGACACGCCCGCGCTGCGCAAGATCCCGGGCAACGAGGCCATGATCGAGCGAGTCCAGTCGATGCACCCGGCCGGCCGCCTCACGCGGCCGCCCGACGTGGCGCGGGCTCTCGTCGCGCTCTGCGGCGACGGCGGCGCGTGGGTCTCGGGAAACGTCATCGGCGTCGACGGCGCCGAGGACATCGCGGGCGGAAGGTAGTCGGGGCTTGTCCGGCGGCCCCTTCGAGCTCGTCAAGGAGAAGGCCGGCTTTCGCGAGTTCCGGCTCTCCTCCAACGGCCTCCGCGTCCTGCTGCTCCAGAACCGCGTCGCGCCGGTCGCGACGTTCTGCATCGTCTACCACGTCGGCAGCCGCAACGAGGCCGTCGGGCACACGGGCGCGACCCACCTGCTCGAGCACCTGATGTTCAAGGGTACTCCGGAGTTCCAGCGCGACAAGGGAACGGCGATCGCGGCGGTGCTCGAGGCGCTCGGAGCGCGGTTCAACGCGACGACGTGGTTCGACCGGACGAACTACTACGAGACGCTGCCGTCGGACAGCCTGGCGACGGCCGTGCGGATCGAGTCCTCGCGGATGCGCCAGGCCCTCCTGCGCGACTCCGACCGCCAGCCCGAGATGACCGTCGTGCGCAACGAGTTCGAGCGCGGCGAGAATTCTCCCTTCCAGGTGCTCTACAAGCACACCTTCGCGACCGCCTTCCGCGAGCACCCGTATCACCATCCGACGATCGGCTGGCGCAGCGACATCGAAGAAGTCACGACCGATCGGCTCCGCGAGTTCTACGACACCTTCTACTATCCCAACAACGCGACCGCGATGGTCATCGGCGACTTCGACGAAGCCGAGGTCCTCGCGCTGCTCGGGAAGGAATTCGGATCCATCGCGCCCTCGTCGCGCCCGATTCCGCCGGTCTACACGATCGAGCCTCCGCAGGAAGGGGAGAGGCGTTTCGTCGTGCGACGCGTCGGGGAGGTCGCCTGGTGCGCGCTCTCCTGGCGGACACCCGAGGCGCGGCATTCCGACACGCCGGCGCTCGCGGTGCTCGGCAACATCCTCGGCGGCGGCGTGACGTCCCGGCTGCATCAAGCCCTCGTCGAAAACAGTCTGGCGCTCTCGGTGACCGTGGTCCCCTGGCAGCTCCGGGATCCGGCGCTCTTCTCGGTCTTCGCACCGGTCCGCCCCGGTGTCGAGCCCTCCGAGGTCGAGAAGGTCATCCGCGACGAGATCGCGAAGCTCGCGACCGAACCGGTCACGGAGGCCGAATGCGCCAAGGCGCGCACGCAGATCGAGGCCGAGGTCATCTTCGACCGGGATTCGACCGACCAGATCGCGGCCTCTCTGTCGGAGGCGATCGCCGTCGCCGACTGGGAGTGGTACGCCGACTATCCCGCGGCGGTCGCGCGCGTGACTCCGGACGACGTGCGGCGGGTCGTCCAGACGTATCTCCACGACGACGCTCTGACCGCCGGCGTCTACCTGCCCCGGCCTTCCGGGAACGTTCCGGCGGAGGAGGTGGCATGACGGGCGCCGCGACGGCGCCGCCCCGGCGCGCCCCCTTTGTCGAAGCGGTGCGGCACCGCGCTCTCGCAAACGGCGCCCGCCTCTACGTCCTCGAGAACCGCTTCAATCCGACGCTCGCCGTCTCCGGGACGCTCTTCGCGGGAAGGCTGTTTGCTCCGCGGGACCGCCGGCTCATCGCGTCGGTGACGGCGGAGGAGCTGATCAAGGGAACCGCCAGGCGCACCAAGCTCCAGCTTGCCGAGGATCTCGAGAGCCGCGCGGCCAGCCTGTCGGTCTCCTCGGACGCCTCGGACCCCGCCGGGGTGGACATCTCGGGCGCCGCGCTTTCGCGGGACACGGATCTGCTGCTCGATGCGATCGTCGAGGTCCTTCGCGAGCCCGTCTTCCCGGAGGAAGAGCTCGAAAAAGAGAAGAAGAAGCTGGTCGGATCGATCCGGCAGCAGCAGGAGCAGACGTCGGTCCGAGCCTCCGAGGCCGCCATGCGGCGGATCTATCCTCCCGGTCACCCGCTCCATCGTCTGACGGGGGAGGAACGGATTGCCCGCGTCGAGGCCCTGACGCGCGCCGACCTCGCCGGCTTCTACACCGAACGATACGGAGCGGCTTCGCTCGTGCTCGTCGTCGTCGGCGACGTCGAAGCCGATCGCGCGCTGGACTCGCTGGAGAAGGGCCTGGGCTCCTGGAGGGCCGGTCCCGCTCCGGCGATCGCGCCGCCGCCTCCTCCCGCCCCGGCGCCGGGCGCGGTCACGGTGGAGATGCCGGACAAGGCCAGCGCCGACGTCATCCTGGCGCTGCCCTCGGACTTGACGCGCACGGATCCGGAATTCCTACCGTCCATGCTCGCCAACTCGGCCCTCGGACAGTCTTCGCTGACCTCGAGGCTGGGAGTCCGTGTCCGCGACACCGAGGGCCTGACGTACGGCATCCACTCGGCCTTCTCGGCGAGCCACGTCGCCGGGCCCTTCACCGTGAGCGTGACCGTCAAGCCCGACAGCCGCGACGCCGCCATCGCGTCCACGCTCGACGAGATCGAGCGCTTCGTCAAGAGCGGCCTGACGGACAAGGAGCTCGCCGAGGAGAAGAGCTCGCGCATCGGCCGCTTCAAGGTCGACCTGGGCTCCAACGCAGGCATCGCCAACGCCGTCGACACCGCGGTCTCCTACGGGTTCGGCGTGGGCTACCTCGACGAGTTCCCGTCGCTGGTGGCGAAGGTGACCCGCGAGCAGGCCGACGCCGCGTTCGGCAAGCGCGTCCGGGCGGAGGCCTTCACGATCGCGAGCGCCGGCACCTTCGGCCGGCCGTGACTTGCGTTTGCCTTCATCCGTGAAACAATGACTTCCCGATGAGACGACCGCAGCATCGCCGCCCCATGCGCCGCCGCCCCGGCGAGGCCCCTCCCACGCACCGCGTCTGGCTCTCGCCCGAGCAGCCCTTCCGCGAGGGCCCGGCCACGGACGGCCGCTCCTACTTCCGCGTGCGCCTGGACGGGGAGCCGTCGCCCGAGTGGATGCGCGCCTACCGCGCGGGTCTCCTGGGACTGATGCCGGAAGACCGCGACGCCGTGCTGCGCTTCGAGTTCCAGGGGGACTCCGTGCGTTTCGCCGCCGCGGACGCGGAGGTCGGGAAGCTGCGCCGCGTCCTCGAGCAGCGCGTCCAGGCCGTCAACGGCATCCTCTCGGGCGGCCGCGCCGTCGAGCCGTAGAGACGCGTAGGGGCGCCCCCGCCCGGGCGGCCGCGGTCCGGCCACCAGAGGAAGACCCACGACAGTAGGAGGCGCCGTCCGAAGGACGGCGACAACCCAGGGCCGCCCCTACGTGCCCCTGGGAGGCGGGTGGATCGGCACCCCTTCGTCCCAAGTGATCCTCTTGTAGTCGAACGCGGCGCTCTCGCGCGGCGAGAACTTCACGATGTCGAAGTACGGCGAGAGGTCGAAGTCGCGCGGGACGCAGAGCGTCGGATGCCGCGCCTTCAGCAAGCCGCTCCACGCCCGGCGCGTCGGGCGCCCGAGGAGCTTCTGGCGGAGCTTCTCGACCGCGGTCTCGGGCTTGCGCCGCTCGGGCACGGGCAGAATCGGGAAGCGGACCCTTCCGAAGGCCTCCGCCAGGAGCGAGGAGCAGATCGTCTCGGTGTCGCGGCCGCTCCCGAAGTGGAGGGCGTCGTCGCGGAGCTTTTCGGGGATCATCCGGAAGGGAAGGAAGTAACGGGTCAGGTCCCAGAAGTTGCGGTTGTCGTAGCGAAATCCGATCCGCGACAGGACGTAGTCGGTCACGCTCTGCAGGTCCTCGCCGCGAAGACCGATGGGGCGGCAGATCCGGATGTTGAAGTCGATGTACTTGACCAGCGGCGAGATGATCACGCCCTTCTCGACGAGGGCCTCGACGATCAGGTATCTCGCTTCACGGCCGAACCGGCGCTGCGCCTCGGCGCGCGTGGCCGCATCGCGCGTCAGAAGCGCGTCGCCGATGTAGAGGGCGCTGTGCGACCACGTCGACATCGTCAGGTATTTGATGGCCTGCGAGACGCGCTGGTTGCCGTCCACGAGGAGCACGTCTCCCGGCCGGATCGTGGCCTTCAGCGCTTCGGGATCGTTGTAGCCGAAGCGCTGGTATCGGCGGCGCGGAAGCGTGAGCCGGCGGACGAACCAGTCCGCGACGACCCGTTGAGGGGACCGCATGGTCTAAGGAGCGGCGCGCTTGTAGAAGTACGCCGATTCGACCAGGCGCGCGCCCGAGGCGTCGGCGACGGCGTAGCGGGCGGGCGTGAACTTGCCCGAGGCGCCGTAGGAGCCCGACCAGACCGCGGCGCCGGCGCGTTCGCCCTTCTTGCTCACCGCGTAGAAGTTGACGTTGAAGCTCGGTTTCCCGTTCTTGTCCCGCATGTCCTTCGCCAGCGCCACGATCCTCTCCAGGGTCTTCAACGCGGCCTGCTCGGGAGACATGCCCTGCCGCATGAACTCGACGACCGTGTGGGATCCGCAGGAGCGCAGATTGCCTTCCCCCCAACCCGTCGAGCCGCAGGCGCCGACCTCGCCGTCGACGTAGAGGCCCGCGCCGATGACCGGCGAGTCGCCCAGCCGCCCCGGAATCTTGAAGAACAGACCGGAGGTCGTGGTGCAGCCGGCGAGCGTTCCGTCGGCCGTGACCACGTTGCAGTTGATCGTGCCCTGCGGACGGAAGTCCTCGATCCCGTACTTCTCGATGTACCAGCGGATGTCGGGATCCGTCGTCTCCTCGTCGCCGCGCTCGATCCAGTCGTCCTTCGCGGAGAGCTTCTCTTTCCAGTAGAGCCAGATCTTGCGGCTGCGCTCGGTGAGCAGGTTCTCTTCCTGGAAGCCGTGGGCCTTGGCGAACTTCAGCGCTCCGGGGCCGACCAGGAACACCCGGTTGGTCTGATTCATGACCAGGCGCGCGACCTTCGAGGGGTTCTTGATTCCTTCGAGAGCGCCGACGGCGCCGCACTTGCCGGTGCGCCCGTCCATGACCGAGGCGTCGAGTTGCACGACGCCTTCCTCGTTGGGGATTCCGCCGTAGCCGACGGTGACGTCGTCGGGATCGTCCTCGACGATGTTGACTCCCGCGACGACGGCGTCGACCGGATCGCCTCCCGCGGCGGCCAGCGAGTACGCCTTCTCGACCGCGCGCAGCCCGTTGGCCGAGGAGACGACGACGGGGCGCGTGGCCGTTGCGGGTTTGGCCGCCGGCGACGCGATCTGTGCCGAGAGAGGAAGGACGACGGCGCTCTTGAGGACGTCGCGCCGGGTCGGGCCGCTCATTCGTCCGGCAGTTCCGGCTCTTCCTGGATCTCTCGCTTCGTCCCGGGCGCCAGCAGGTCCATCAGGAGGTCTGGCAGTCCCTCGGAGAACTGACTGCGCGGCATCACGCGCGTGACGCCGGCCGCCTCCGCGTCGGCGGCGAGCTTCTTGTCCACGTGGGAGAGAAATCCGATGACGGGCGTCGTGCAGGCGATCTTCCCGCTGCGGATCTCCCGCACCGCGCCCAGCGGATCGCCGTTGGCCGACAGCTCCATCAGCACGGCCGCGGTATCGGGGTCGGCGCAGGCCTTCGCCAGCTCGCGGGCGCCCACGAAGCGCAGCGGATAGTTCAAATGACGCGCGGTCGCCTCGATCTTCGACCGGAAGAAGAGATCATCGACGCACGCGATGAGGTTCTTTGTCATCGGCCTGTCGATTCTATAGCCGTCGGCAGGGGTTGGTCCTCAGAAGATCTTGACCAGGTCGACCATGTACCGGTTGAGCCAATAGCTCTGGTCCAGCCGGCGGTTGAAGCTGACGGACCCCTGGACGTAGACCTGCGGCAGGACCGTCAAGGCCAGCGTGATGCGATGCCCCTCGAACCAGGTGTGCCACCACCAGTCGTCGCTGTTGTAGGCGCCCACCAGGGCGTCGCGTTGGACGTACTGATAGGCGTACGACGCCTGCCAGCTCCAGGGGGTGCCGACCTGCCCCGCCACGAGGGCGCCTTCGAAGGCCAGTCGCTTTCCGTTCGGCGCCGAGAAGTTGCGGATGCCGTCGAGCGAGACGAGAAACGGAACGGTTCCCAGCCGGAAGCGCATCCTCACGAGCAGGTCCGCGACGTGGTAGCCGTAGAGGTAGCCGGGGCTTCCGTCCACGATCTCGGGGGTGTTCTCGCGGATGTAGAGGGTTCTCAGGTTCCGCAGATCGAAGCTCCAATAGGCCGCCCCGGCCTCGAGTCGGAAGGGGCCGAGCTCGCCGCTCCTCCAGACGGCCTGACCGGCGAAGATCTGAGAGTGGTCATGGTCGTGCTGGGGCCCGTAGAACCACGCCGCCGCCAGCGTCCACGCGCCGTCCCGGCTCTCCCACGCGCCGGCGACGCCCGGCGTCTGGATGTCGCGGTCCCAGAGCATCTGCGTCGCGAAGAGCGGCATGCCAAAAGCGCCGCCGCGCAGCGAGAACTGACCGGGCCTCCAGAGAACGTAGTAGCGCTCGATGGCCGCCTCGCGCGCGATGTAGTTGTCGACGAAGGGGTCCGAGTACTTCTGCGTGCTGTAGTCGAAGATCGCGCGCACCGCGATGCGCAGGTTGGAAGTCGGCTCGAAGCCGACCTCGGGGCGGAGCTGGAAGCGGCCGCGCTCGAGCGTCGGCAGGTACTCGCGGTGGTCGACCTCGTCGTAGCGCGCGAGAAAGTCCCAGTTCAGCGTGAACTTCGGCTTGGCCGAGGGCTCCTCGAAGTACTGCTCCTGCGCCACCGCGGGCGCCGCGACGAGGGACGCCGCAGCGAGGAGCGGGAGAAACCGGGCCGCGCCTCTCACGCGGCCTGCGCCGTCACGCGCGTCAACGCCTCGTAGAGGTCGTTGACCGTCTGGTACCGGTCTTTCGCGTCCTTCTGCATGCACTTCAGGATGATCTGCGAAATCCTCGGGTCGATCTTGGGGTTGCGCGCCTGGGGCGAAGGAGGGGACTCCTGGATGTGCTTGAGGACGACCGCCACCGGCGAGTCTCCGTCGAACGGCAAGGTCCCGGTGAACACCTCGTAGAGCACGACGCCGGTCGAGTAGATGTCGGAGCGAAAGTCCAGGACGTGGCCGCGCGCCTGCTCCGGCGACATGTAATCGGGCGTTCCCACGACGGTGCCCTCGGCGGTCATGCCGCGCTCCTCCTTCAGGCGCGCGATGCCGAAGTCCATGATTTTCAGGCCTCCGGCGGGCTCGATCAGGATGTTCTGCGGCTTGATGTCGCGGTGGATAACGCCGACCTCGTGGGCCGCCGCCAGGCCGGCGCAGATCTGTTTCGCGATGCGCAGCCCCACCGGCGTGGGCAGGACGTCGCCGGCCTCGACGAGCTGCTTGAGCGTCAGTCCCTTGACGAACTCCATCGAGAGATATCGCAGGCCTCCCGTCTCGCCGAGGTCGTGCGTGCGCAGGATGTTGGGGTGCGTGATGCGCCGCGCCAGGCGGATTTCCTGCTTGAACCGGTCGAGCAGACTCGGGTCCGCCGAGAGGACCTCGCCGCGAAGCGTCTTGATGGCGACGATGTCGTCGAGATCCCGGTCGTGCGCGCGGTAGACCACGCCCATGCCGCCGCGGCCCAGGACACCCTGGATCTCGTAGCGGCCTGCGAAGAGTTGGCCGACGGCAGGCTCGGCGCCGGTGCGCGCGTGCCCGGCCGCGCCGGGGGCGGCGACCGTCTCGGCCTCGCCGCCGATCGTCATCGTCAGCGAGGCGACGTACTGCTCGAGAGCCGCCTTCTCGCGCAGCTCCTCGAGCATCGCGCCGAAGGATCGCGCCAGGATCCCGATCTCGTCTTTGGAGTCCACGGGCAGGTCGGCCGACTCGAGGTTGCCCACGCGAACCTCTTCGGTCGCCCGGACCAGGCGCGCCACGGGCCCCGTGATCCGGCGGGCCAGGAAGAACGACAGGAGGAACGCCGCAACGAGCGCCGCGAGGCCCACCAGGATCAGGATGTTCTGGATCTGCCGGAAGGGCGCGAGCTCCCGGGCGCGGCTGCGCAGGGCCGTGGCGGCACCCACGATCTGGTCAGTCGAAGAACGGATGGGCAGGAAGTACGCGAGATACGTCTCGCCCCCGACGTCCAGAGCGAGGGGACCGATCGTCTTTCCCTGCCGGAGCACGGCCTGGACGAGATCGGGGCGTTTCTCGATGGCCGAGAGCGCCGCGGACGAGGACGGCCCCATCGTCGATGCCGCGAGCGCCGCTTTCGGCGGCTCCGAGGGTTTGGCGGTATCCGCCAGGAAGATCACCTGCGTGTTCAACAGCTGCTCGAGGTTGCGCGCGACCTCGTCGTTGATCTGGAACGCCGCGGCGATCACGCCGACCAGGCGCGAGCCTCCTTCCAGGACGGGCGCTGCGACCACGTGGTAGAGCTTTCCTCCCGAGAGCCAGATGCCCTCGGTCTGATCTCCCTGCGCCGCGCCCGCGATGGTGGGGACGCCCGACATGTCGGCGCTGTAGGGGAGCGGGCGGTCGGTCCGGGCCAGCGCCTTGCTTCCGGGTGTCGTCGCCAGCAGGAAGTCGGCACGCGTGCTCGCAGCCTGCTCGCGTTTCAACGTGTCGAAGACCGTCGCCGGATCGGGCTCGCCGGTCCCGGGCACGAGCGTCGACATCATGGCGATGGTTCCGGCGTTGTTCACGACGACCGAGAGTGCGCGGTGGAGGTCGGCGTAGCGCGTCTGCTGGAAGGACTCCCATCCCGGTCCGGCCTTCTTCAGGTCCTCCGCGATCTTGGCGTCGGCGACCTGCCGCGCGCGCCAGGCGGCGACGGCGACCGCGCCTCCGACGGCGATCAGGATCAGCAGCGCCGCAGCCAGGAAGATTTTCAGCGTCAGCGAAAACCGGGGAGGCTCCGGAGGAGGAAGCTTCAGCCCCTTGACGCGAATCTCTCCCGAGGTGACCCCGGGAACGCGCGGCTCAGTAGCGTTCATCTTCGGAGTCGGGGGGCGGAGGCTTGTAGTCCTTACCGTACTTGTTCTTGTGGGGCTCGGGCTTGAAGCCGGAGACGTCGATGCGGATCGCGAGTGGAGAGGGCGGCGCGGCTCCGACCGTCACCGCCTCTTTCGCCTCGGGGCCTTCCTCGTGCCAGACCCGCACGGTGTGCGGCCCCGCGGGGACGCCTTCGAACTTGAAGGAGCCGTCGGGTCCGGTGACGGCGGCGAAATCCGTGTCGACGACCATCACGAAGCCGACCATCTGGGGGTGGATGTTGCAGTAGATGCGGACCAGGCCGGGTTCGTCGAACGTTTTGGACTTCGACGCGCCGCTCCGGTAAAGGCCGAGGTCGAAGCGGTTGTTGCCCGACACCGAGAAGACGTTGTGGTAGATCGGGTCCGCATTGGGAAACTCCACGGTTCCCTTGGCCGTCACCGCCACGACGCGGGGCTGAAAGCGCTTCTGCGCGCTCTTCATTTCTCCCTTCCCATTGGCGTGTCCGTCGGCCGGCGCGGCCTTGACGCCTTCGATCCAGACCACCGCGTTGGACGCGTCGGCGAGCTCCTTGCCGTCCTTGACGAGGATCACCCGGCCCGAGACCGTTCCGGCGCGCGCAACGGCCGCCGCCAGGACGAGCACCAGAAAAATGGAGGCGCGGCGAGCGGCCATGAGGTCGAAAAAATATAGCATCGGGCTCGAATCCGGCACGTCTCTCGGGAGCGCGCCGCTATAATCCCCCGCCAGCGAACGGATCCTGAAGGCGAAACGCGGAGGTTCAATGGCGCACGTCGCTTCGTCCGAACCGGAGTTCCGGCCCTACGTCTCTCCCGAGCAGGAGATCCCGGAATTCACACCCAAGGCGGTTCTCCTCGGCGTCTTCTTCGGCATCCTGTTCGGCGCCGCGACCGTGTACCTGGCGCTGCGCGCGGGACTGACCGTTTCGGCCTCGGTGCCGATCGCCGTTCTCGCCATCGCCGTCTTCAAGAAGATCGGCAAGTCCACCATCCTCGAGAACAACATCGTCCAGACCATCGGCTCCGCGGGCGAGTCCGTGGCCGCGGGGGTCGTCTTCACGATGCCGGCGCTGTTGTTTCTCTCCAACGGCGACCAGTACTTCCGCTACATCACGATCTTCGTGCTGTCGGCCGTCGGCGGCACGCTCGGCGTGTTGTTCATGATCCCGCTGCGGCGGGCCCTCATCGTCAAGGAGCACGGCAATCTCCGGTATCCGGAGGGCGTGGCCTGCGCGGACGTCCTGATCGCCGGTGAGCGGGGGGGCGACCTGGCCCGGATGGTCTTCAAGGGCGTGGGCGTCGCGATGCTCTACAAGTTCCTTTACGGGATCCTGGGCTTCTGGCGCGAGACGGCGACCTGGTTCCGCACCGACAAGAACGGGAAGATCCCGGACGCGACGCTGTCGAGCGACGTCACTCCGGAATACCTGGGACTCGGCTACATCATCGGGCCGCGCATCGCCGGCGAGCTCGCCTCGGGCGGCGTGCTTTCGTGGCTCGCGCTGATCCCGTTGATTTCGATCTTCGTGGACGAGCCGCGCATCATCCAGGACCTGACCAACCTCGGCTTCACCGAGGCCTGGCGCAACACGCATTCCCACGCGGAGTGGATCTACCGGGCGTACGTGCGCTACATCGGCGCCGGCGCCGTGGCTTGCGCCGGCGTGATGACGCTCTTGAAGACGCTTCCGACGATCGTCTCGGCCTTCCGTGAGTCGGTCAAGTCCTTCGGCGGCGGGCGCGAGGGGCGCAAGCCCCTGCGCACCGAGCGGGACCTTCCGATAGGAATGGTCGTCTTCGGCTCGCTGGCCCTGGCCCTCATCATCACGATCCTGCCGGGATTCCCGCACGGTCCGTTCCCGCAGTCGCTGATGATGGGCCTGCTCATCGTGGTGTTCGGCTTCTTCTTCGTGACGGTCTCCTCGCGCATCGTCGGCATCATCGGGACCTCGTCCAATCCCATCTCGGGCATGACGATCGCAACGATCATGGCGACCTGCGTGGTGTTCGTCGCGATCGGCTGGACGGGCGACGTCTACCAGGCTGTGGCGCTCTGCGTGGGCGCGATCGTGTGCGTGGCGGCCGCCAACGCCGGCGCCACGTCTCAGGACTTGAAGACCGGCTATCTCGTGGGTGCGACGCCGCGGCGGCAGCAGATCGGTTTCATCATCGGCGTCCTGACGTCGACGATCGTCATCGGCGGCACGCTCTTCCTCCTGGACAAGACCTACGCGATGGGCGAGCCGCACGGCATCGGCGGTCCCAAGCTCGCGGCGCCCCAGGCCACGCTGATGGCGACCATCATCAAGGGGCTGCTGGCGCAGAACCTGCCGTGGGCTCCCGTGCTGGTCGGCGTCTTCCTCGCCTTCATGGCGCAGATGGCGGGCGCGCACGCGCTGTCCTGGGCGGTCGGCGCCTACCTGCCGCTCTCGACGACCTTCCCGATCTGGATCGGCGGCATGATGAAGGCCCTCGCCGACAAGCTGACGCACCGGAAGGGCGAGGAAAGCGAGCTTTCCTCGGGAATGCTCTACTCGACGGGTCTCGTCGCCGGAGGCTCACTGGGCGGGGTGTTGATCGCCCTCGTGGCCTTCATCGGCGACTCGGTACTCCACATGGAGAGCCCGACGCTTCTCGAGAAGCTCGACCTCGGAGCCAAGCTCTACCCGGCCTTCAAGAACGGCGTGGGGGGAGACATCCTCTGCGCGATCGTCTTCGCCGGGCTCTGCTACCTGCTGGTCCAGAACGCAAGGAAGAAATTGGAGGCGTAGCCAACTGCCGCCGTCATCCCGAGCGAAGCGAGGGATCCCGCGCTTGTCGAGCCCGGGATCCCTCGTCGCTCCTCGGGATGACAGCTAACGCGCGACGCTCTTCCGGATCTGATCCCGATACCGCCGCGCCTTCGCCAGCACCGCCGGCGCGTCGATCGTCTTGACCTGCCGGTTTTCCATGAGGACGCGTCCGCCGACCACGACCGTCTCGACGTCCGAGGCCTTGGTGGCGTACACGAGGTGCGAGTAGACGTCGTAGAGCGGAGTCTGGTGGGGCGTGTCCGTCCGGACGACGATCAGATCCGCGAGCTTGCCGGGCTCGAGGGAGCCCAGATCCCGATCGCGATGGATCGCCCGCGCTCCGCCGATCGTGGCCAACGCGACGGCCTCGCGCGCGGGCAGCGCGTCCGCCTTCATGGAGATGAGCTTGTGCAGCTTGGCGGCCGTGTCCATCTCTTCCCAGAGGTCCAGGTCGTTGTTGGAGGCGGCGCCGTCGGTGCCGAGCCCGACGGCGACTTGCGCGGACAGGAGAGCCGGTACCGGAGAGGTCCCGGAGGCGAGCTTCATGTTGGACTGCGGACAATGGGCCACGCCGACCTTGCGCCGGGCCAGTGTCGCGATGTCCGCGTCGTCGACCCAGATCGCGTGCGCGATCACCACGCGCTGGTCGAGGAAGCCGAGGCTCTCAAGGAAGCCCACCGGAGTCGCGCCGTACTTGGAGCGGATCGTCTGGCTTTCGGCCTGGGTCTCGGCCACATGGATCACGAGAGGAGCGTCGCCGCGAACGGCCAGCGCGTGGGCTTCTTTGAGGTGCTCGGGAGACACCGTGTAGGTCGCATGCGGACCGACCGCCGGCGTGACCAGCGCGTGGCCCTTCCAGGCTCGCAGGAACCGCTCGGTCGCGGCCACGGCCTCGGGCCACGTCCTGGCGTCGGGGGCCGGAAAGTCGATGAGAGCCTGGCCCAGGATCCCGCGCATTCCGGCTCTCGCCGTCTCGTCGGCGGCGGCGCTCTCGAAGTAGTACATGTCCACGAACGTGGTGGTGCCGGCCCGGATCATCTCGAGACAGGCCAGCCGCGTCCCCCAGCGCACGAATTCCTCGGTGACGTTCTTCGCCTCGGCCGGAAAGATCGCCTTCTCGAGCCACGCCTGCAGCGGGAGGTCGTCGGCGAGGCCCCGGAACAGGACCATCGCCGCGTGCGTGTGCGTGTTGATCAGGCCGGGAAGAACGATGCTTCCGGCGGCGTCGATCGCGCGCCGCGGGCGGTACCTGCGGCTCAAATCGTCCGCGGTCCCGACGCCGACGATGCGGTCTCCGCGGATCGCGACCGCGCCGTTCGCGAGGACGCGGCGATCTCCGTCCATGGCCACGACGGTTCCTCCGCGCACCAGAAGGTCGGCGGGCTCGGGACCCTGGGCGGGAAGACCGGAGGGAGCGAGAAGAGCGAGAAGCGAAAGAAGCGAGACGCAGAGCCGCAGCCGCGGCTCGGGAAGGATCACACCGCTCCGAACTTCTTCCCGACCTTCACGAACGCCTCGACGGCGCGGTCGAGGTCGCCCCGCTCGTGCACGGCGGAAACCTGGCAGCGCAGCCTGGCCTGTCCGTGGGGCACGACGGGGAATCCGAAACCCGAGACGTAGACGCCTTCCTCGAACAGCGCCTTGGCCATCGCGAGAGCCCTGGCCGTGTCGCCCACGATGACCGGCACGATCGGGTGCGTGCCGTGCGGGATCTGGAACCCGGCGTCCGACAGCGCCTTGCGGTAATACCGTGCGTTGTCGCGGAGCTTCGCCACCGGCGCCGGATCCTCCTTCAGGAGCCGGAACGCCTCGAGGGCGCCGGCCGCCACGGCCGGGGGCAGCGAGTTGGAGAAGAGATACGTGCGGCTCCGCTGGCGCAGCGTCTCGACCAGGGCCTTCGGCCCGGTCACGAACCCGCCGGCGGCCGAGCCCATGGCCTTCCCGAGGGTTCCGGTCGTGACCGGAATCCGGTCGAAGACGCCCTGCTCCTCTCCGGTTCCGCGTCCGGTCTTTCCGAGGACTCCGGTGGCATGCGAGTCGTCCACGGCGAGAACGGTCCCGTGCGCCTCGCAGATGCGGACGATCTCGGGAAGATGGGCCTCCTCGCCTTCCATCGAGAAGACGCCGTCGGTGATGAAGAGCTTGAACCGCGACGAGGCGTCCTCGGAAAGCATCTTCTCGAGAGCCGCGGGATCGTTGTGCGGCACCCGGAAGCGCTTCGCCTTGCACAGCCGCACGCCGTCGATGATCGAGGCGTGGTTGAGCTCGTCGGAGTAGAGCCCGTCCGGCTCGTCGAGAACCGCGGCGAAGAGGCCCTCGTTGGCGGCCCAGCAGGTCATGTAGAGAATCGCGTCGTCGGTTCCGAAGAAGGAGGTAATCTCCGCCTCGAGCTCTTTGTGGAGCTCCTGCGTGCCGCAGATGAAGCGCACGGACCCGAGCCCCGCGCCCCAGTGGTCCACGGCCTTCTTCTGGGCCTCCCGGATCCGCGGGTGGTTGGCGAAGCCGAGGTAGTTGTTCGAGGTCAGCATCACGACCTCGCGGCCTCCGACCTTCACGCGAGGCCCCTGCGCGGACTGGAGGACGAGCTCTTCCTTGTAGGTCCCGGCCTTCCGGAGCTCGGCCATCTGCGAGGCGAGGTGGTCCGTCAGGCCGAGGGTGCGCGCTTCCACGCTTAAGCCTCCGACAGAATCTTGCCCGCGACCCGGCCTCCCGGGAACGCCGCCTCGAGAGCGGCGAGCGCGCCGTCGAAGGCCGCCGAGGTGCCGGCCATGATCTCCACGCACAGCGTCGGCGTGCGCACGAATTCCATGGTTCCCGTCACGCCGCGCACGACGATCGAATCGGCGGGCTCCTCGACGACGAAGAGGATTCCGTCGATGTCCTCGAGGGCGCGCGAGGCCGTGCGGTGCGCTTTCTCGAGCTCGTCGCGCTTCAGGCACACGCCGGCCAGGCCCACGACGCTGTAGTGGTTGGGCTCGAACTCGGTGCGGTCCCAGTTCTTCCACACGCGCGATCGCGGCCGCAGCTCGAAGCGGTACGCGACGTTGGAAAGGCGCGATTCCTCGACCGCGAACTCCGCGATCCGGCGGTCCGTCAGTTCCTGAGGGGGGTCGGGCTTGGGCGGTTTGTTCGTCGGCATCTCGGCTCCGTGGGGCGAGATTATGTCATTGCGTCAGTCACGGAGAGCCTCCTCGCGACTCTATGTCTGTAGAGGGCCGTCGGACCGGACCCGAGCCCCGAGGAGGTCTCATGTATTTCCGACGATCGATTCCGCGAGTGCTCGCGGGCGCGCTGTTGTCGTAGGGATCCCTGGGGGCGGCCGCCATTGCAGTCACGCCAGACGACCTGCGCGCCGAGATGCGGCGGCTCTGGGACGAGCACGTGACCTGGACGCGCCTCTACAT
>JBKOZO010000019.1:0-9265 GCA_046725935.1 Acidobacteriota bacterium
CCCTCTCCCCTATTCCTCCCTCTCCCCCGCACGCGGGGGAGAGGGCCGGGGTGAGGGGGACCCGTCCGTCACGGAAACGAGGCGACAACCCCACCCTTCGGATCCAGAAACTCCAGCCGCGCGGCCTCGTTGGCTCCGACCGAAAGCCGAACCCTCTCCTTGCCGGCCGAATCCTTCAGGGAGAGCAGCGCGAGCTTGCCCTCGGTGCCCAGAAACACACGCGGCGCTCCGAATTTTCCCTGGCGATCGAGCTCCGCGAGCTCGCGATCGAGGCGCTCACGCTCCGGGCCCGTCGCGCGCTTCCACGCAGCGACCTTGGGAATCATGAGGGACAGCGGGAAATCGGTCGGCCTCTCGGAAACGCGGAGGCCGGCGCTGCGCTTCTGACCGTCGTCCTCGTATTGCAGCACGATGACCTGATCCTGCTTCCACTGGTCCATCGACAGGTGCACCACGGCGTCGTACCCGTCCGCTCGCTTCGCGCCGCCGTAGATCAGACCGCCGACCTCATCGCCGCTCTCGTTGAAGAAGATCATGCCCGCGCTCGACGTGCGCCCGCCCGACGTCTCGGGCGGGTAGTGCTTGCCGTCGAGCATCGGTCCCGGCAGCTTGCCCTTGCCTGCGATCGCCAGCGCGAGCTTGCCGTCGGGATTGACGACGTTTAAGCGCTGGACCTCCAGCTCGCGCACGCGCCGCGGGTCGCCGCGCAGGTAGATCACGACCAGAGCCGCCGAAAGCAGCAACGTAGATGTGAGCGAGTAAATCTGCAGGAACCTCAAGTCTCTCTCGATCTTCGTCACGGCTGACTACCCTTCGCCAGTGCCGCGGCCTGCTCCACGGAGATGCGATTGACCAGCGGATCCGCGTGGCGATGCACGAGCTCCCATTTGGATCCATTCCGCCGAAACACCTGTGTGACGCGCAGGGACCAGTCCTGCTCCGGCACGTCTTCGAACTCGCCGTGCGCCCGTTCGATCGTCACGAGAACGACCAGGTCGTTTGACGGGTAAGTCGCGACGACTTCCTGTTTCAGCGTGCCGTTCTTGAAGAACTTCGCCATCCCCGCTCGGCGCTCCGGCGTGTCGGCGAACCCGCGCGTCGGCGTGCCTCCGAAGGGATTCATCAGCACGTAGTCCTTCGCGTGCCGGGTCAGCTCGATATATTTGGCAATGTCGCCGCGGACCAGCGCCTGGTTCGCTTCCTCCGTCCTGCGCTCGAGGCCGGCGACGTCCTGAGCGGAGCCGTTGCCGCCCGCTCCCCAGCCCGCGCTCGCGAAGCCGAACGCGCCGAGGATGATGCCGAAAGTGAACAGGACACGACGTTTCATACAACCTCCGAATGATGGGAGTGACGCGCGGTCGGCCCGCCCGTTGCTGACCATTCTGATGACGTGGGTGACGGAGACAAGTTCTTTCAGGACTGACAACCAGAAGAGATACCGGCCCTGACCCGGCATCCCGGCATTTCTCTTGCACGCTCTGATCCTCGTAGGAGGATCGATGCGATTTCGGGTCGCCCGAATCGGTCTCGCATTCGGCGCCGCGGCGCTACTCGCCGGCTGCCGCACGCAGCCGACTCCGCCGCCGAGCTCGACGGCTTCTCCATCCTCGACCGCCACGACGGACGCGCGGCGCAATGCGTTCCGCGCCGCTGCGAAGGCCCTGAGCGACAAGATCAATGCGCCGATCGACTCCATCGTCGGCGTTTCCCAGGACGAGACGACCTGGGACGACTCGTGCCTCGGCTGCCCTCAGACCGGCGAGAGTTGCTCCCATGTCGTCACACCCGGCTATCGCATCGTGCTTCGAGTCAGCGATGCCACGTACGAGTACCACACGGACCTCGGCGGGCGCGCCAGGCTCTGCAGCCAGACCGGCGGACAGCCCTGACGCCCCGGGATTTTCAGATAGCCGTACTGCTCTACCCCGGCGTGACCGCGCTCGACGCGGTGGGGCCATGGGAAGTGTTTTCCCGTCTGCCCGACGTCGAAGTCCGATTCGTCGGCAAGGAAATAGGACCCGTGACGGCGGAGGGCGGCGTCCTCCGTCTGGGCATCACCCACAGGATCGCCGACACTCCGTCGCCCGATCTCGTCCTCGTGCCCGGCGGCACGACCACGCCGGCTCAGATGGTCGACGACGAAATCCTCGACTGGCTGAGCCGCGCCCACAAGACGACTGCCTGGACCACGTCCGTCTGCACCGGCTCCCTGATCCTCGGCGCTGCCGGCATCCTGAAGGGCCGGCCCGCCACGACTCACTGGTGGAAGATGAGCGTCCTCAAGATCCTGGGCGCGCAGCCCAAGCCCGCCGCGCGCATCGTCCGATCCGGCAAGATCGTCACTGCTGCCGGCGTCTCCGCCGGAATCGACCTCGCGCTATGGATCGCCGGTGAGATCGCCGGCCCCGAGCGAGCCGAAGCGATTCAGCTCACCATCGAGTACGACCCGCAGCCGCCCTTCGACACCGGCCACATCAGCAAGGCGCCCGAAGAGTCGCGGCGACTGGCCCGGGAAATCATGGAACAGCGCATGCCCGTCGACCAGCGCCGCCTGGTCCCCAAGATCGCACTTCGGCGCTTTCTGGATCTGATCCAGACGGGAAAGTAACCGTGGGTCGGAAAAAACAGAGCTTTATCAAAGAGCACTCGTTGTCGATCGTCGCCGCGGGAATCCTCGTCCTCTGGATCGTGCTCTACAGCCGCTCGGACCCGGACACCCACACGGGCGCCTTCTTCGGCAACGCGGCGGCGGACTGGACCGGAGTCGTAATGATGGTCGTCGGAACCAAGTACCTATTCGAACGCGGCTCGAGCGAGAGCAAGCCGGTCCGTGGGCGAGGCGGCTCCGTCAAGCGGTTCCTCGTGGCTCACTCGCTCACCCTCGTCCTCGTCGCGACGGGTCTCGCCTGGCTGGCCCTCTACGTTCGTCTCGACCCGGGCTCGCGGTGGGGCCAGGTCGTCGGGAACGTGCTCTCCGAGTGGGTGCAAGTCCTCGGACTCGTCCTCCTGACCAAGCGACTCTTCGAGCGCGGTTCCGAGGAGAGCAAGAGTCGCTGAGGCTTCGTCTCGCCCCGATTCCCCCTCTCCCCGCTCGCGACCCCCTTGTCCTCCCTCTCGCGGGCACGCGGGCCCCGCTTTCTCCCTCTCCCCCGCACGCGGGGGAGAGGGTCGGGGTGAGGGGGCGGCGGGCGCGTCCCAGGCCAGGTACTCACACGGCGAGTAGATAGCGGGCGAGCGCGCTTATTCGGTTAAGCGTCTCCGGCTTCACGCGAACACTCCAGTCGACCGCCGCGTCCCCGTCCCGAGGGATGAAAGCGCCCTGAATGGAGCGGCGGGGCTCCGCCGACACGTTCGCCCAGTGGCCATGCCACCCAGAGCCGCTGAAGACAAGCAGCGAGCCGGCTGGCCCGCACGCCGGGGTTTCGGGGACCACCCGATCGGCGAGCCCGTCGTCGGGAGCCTCGAGCCAGCGGTGCGAGCCCGGCACGAATCTGGTTGCGCCGTTGTCGTGCCGGAACTCATCGACCATCAGAATGAAGCCGACGAGCGGCCACTCGTCGGACTCACGCCTGACATCCACGTGCAATTCCTGGGCGGCGGTACCCGACCGAAGCGTCCGGGCGTGCAGAGAACTGAGCTTGAACGGCCGGCCGATGATGTTGCAGCAGGCTTCGAGCAACGGCGGATAGACGTACAGCCCATCGAACTCGGCCCCGGGGCTCACGAATTCATCGACACGCGTCGTCGTCCGACCGACCCTCACGTCCGCCGGATGCGCCGACGCCACAGCGAAGTCGTACACGGCGGCCAGGCGCTCCCGCTGCGAGCCTGGCACCGCCCCGGGCAACACGACGAAGCCGTCCTCCTCGAGCGCGCGGCGGGCTGCCGTTGAGAGCTCGCCCGCCGAGCTGAGCGCGTCGAACCAGAGGTCGATCTGCGGCGATCTGCCGCCGTCTAACACCCTCTCGACAGACTCAGCGAGGCCGTGCGATCGTGATCTTGAACCCGTCCGGATCCGTCACAGAGATGTCACGCACGCCCCATGGCTGATCGGTCGGTCCGCTGTCCAGGCGCCCGCCCTTCTTCTCGATCTGTTTCGCGAGATCGTCGACGTTCTTCTTCGTCTCGCAGTAGATCCGGAAGCCCTCGCCCTTTTTCCGGTCACGTCCCTTCTTCCAGTCGTCCTGTCCGATCATGAACGAGACGTCGCCGGCCTTGAGGGACACGCCCATGACCTTGCCATCGTCGTCCTTCCAGGTCTCCTCGACCCCGAACCCGAGGACGTCGCGGTACCATCCGAGGCTCTTCTCCAGATCGTTGACCGTGAAACTCGGCGATGCCGATCTCAGAGCCAGGGGTCCATTTCCTACGCGGGATTTCGCGGGTGCCGTCTTCGCTTTCCGGGGAGCCGTCTTCTTCGCGCGAGCCGTCTTCGTTGACTTCTTAGACGCCATGATTCTCTAACCTCCAGGCGAGCGAGGCTATCAAATCGCCTTGAGCTGAGTCCTGATGCGAGCTCCCTTCAGCGGGCAATTGTGTAAAGAGCCACCCTTTCCAGGCTCTTGCCCACCCGCAGCTCGCCGCGCACCGTCCCCCGTGGCGAGATCCAGCACGAGAACGCGCCCAGTCTCCATGAGTGACACATACGCAACGGCGCCATCGGGCGCGACCGCCAGACTCTTCGGCCAGGATTTGACGCTGTGTCGGGATGCTGGCGAGAACGGTCAGCGAGTCGAGATCGAGGACCGCCACCCTGGCGCTTTCGGTGAGTGGAACCACGGCCCGATGGGCCTCCACCGCATGGAGCAGAGTGTTGAACCCCAGCGCTACGAGAATGCCCAGCCGAAATCTCAATGGCGCTCCGCCGCTCAACGTTTCAGGGTGTGAGATTCAGAACAGCCTTGCCATGCTGGAGGTCTGCCGGGACTGATACGTGATCGTGCACCACCAGCCAGACTCCATCCATTCGCCGGAAGCACGCCGTCCAACGCACCCACATGTCGCTGGTGTGGCCGCCGGCCAGCGCACCGCTCACGTGGTTGAGGCTATGAGCGAAGGCCAGGTCGCCATCCGTCGTGACGGTCAATTCGCGCACCTCGTAGCCGATGGGACCGGTATGCGCAGCGAAGAATTCCCCCCAGGCCCGCCGCTTGTTCTTCTCACCGGCGTACCGCAGCGGCGGATCGAGATCGAATGAAACGATGTCGGGCGCATAGACGGACAGGACGCGGTCGATGTCTCTCGCGCGGATCGCCTTCGCCCAGTCCTCTACGCGCTGTCGAATGACGGCTTCCGACGGGGCCGTGTTCTTTTGCGGCTGTGCCATGCCTGGTGCCTCCAGAATTCCAAAACAGACGATCAGAAGCAGGTGCGTCTTCGAGCTCATGTTCTTCTCCGGCCGCAGCTACAACCACTGCAATCGGAGTGCCTTCGCCGGAAACGCCGCCACCCAGCCGCGCGTCAGAGTAGTCTTCGCCGCCGGCCCGTGAAACAAGCCGTAGACGTTCTACGTATATGGTAGTAGACAGTCTACGGCTATGGGAAAGACACCCGACGATCAGCGCCTCGAGCTCCTCCAGGGCACCCTGGACATGCTCGTCCTTCGGACCCTCCAGTGGGGGCCTCAGCACGGCCACGGAATCGGCCAGGCCATCCGCCGGCAGTCCGACGAGTTGCTCAAGGTCGAGACTGGCTCGCTTTACCCCGCCCTGCACCGGCTCGTGAAGCGCGGGTGGCTGAAATCCGAATGGGGTGTGAGCGAGGCGAATCAGCGGGCGAAGTATTACCGGCTCACGGCTGCCGGCAGGGCCCAGCTGGTCCGCGAGCAGGACCGCTGGGAGCAGCTCGTGCGCGCGATCGGCCGGATCATGAACCCCGCGCCGGCCAGCGAGGATTAGCCATGCGACCACCCGACGACCTCGACCTCGACGAAGAAATCCGCGGCCACCTGGCGCTCAGCATCCAGGAGCGGATCGACCGCGGCGAGGATCCGCGCTCCGCCCGACTCGCGGCGCTGAAGGAATTCGGATACATCGGGGCCGTTCGCGACTCGATGCATCGAGTCTGGTACAGCCGCTGGTTCGACGCGTCGGCATCGCTTCTCCAGGAAATGCGAATCAGCCTGCGGTCTCTCCTGCGCACCAAGGGGCTGGCCATCACCGTGGTGGCGACTCTCGCGCTCGGCATCGGCGCCAACGCGGCCATCTTCAGCGTCGTCCGCGGCGTACTGCTGCGCCCTCTCGTCAATCGCGACGCGGATCGCTTGATCTACATCCGCCAGAGCGCGCCCGGCATCGGGGCCGAGAACATGACGTTCTCCGTTCCCGAGATCAATGACTTCCAGTCGCGCGCCAAAACCATCAGCGCGTTCGGCGACTTCTCGACCGTCGAGTTCACGATGGATGTCAACGGTGAGCCCCGCTCGGTGAGAGCCGGCGTCGTCGGCGGCTCGTTCTTCGAGGTGATGGGCCTGCGGCCCGTCCTCGGCCGGCTGCTCACCCCACAGGACGATGGGCCGAACGCGCCCGGCGCGGCGGTGCTGACCCACCGGTTCTGGACCACCTCGTTCCACAACGACCTGAAGATCGTCGGCAAGACCATCCGCCTCGGCCCCGGCACCGCCACGGTGATCGGCGTCCTCGAGCCCTCGATCCCGTACCCCGCCGAGACCGAGATCATCGCGAACGTGTCCACGAGCCCGCATCACCTCGGCGCCACGATGGTCACCAGCCGCACGCATCGGATGACCGAGCTTTTCGGACATCTCGCGCCCGGAGCTTCCTTCGAATCGGCGAAAGCCGAACTGACGGGGATCCATACCGCCATCATGCGGGAGCACCCCGAGGCGTACGCCGCGAGCGCCAACGTCCAGCTCGTCGTCCGCCGGTTCGGCGACCAGGTCGTGGCGCCCGCGCGGACGATCCTGCTCGTCCTGTTCGGCGCCGCAGGCATCGTCTTCGTCATCGCGTGCTCGAACGTCACGACTCTGATCCTCGCGCGCTCCGTGAAACGCGAAGGCGAGCTCGCCGTGCGCGCCGCACTCGGGGCGAGCCGCGGAGCGCTCCGGCGGACGCTGCTGGCCGAGAGCCTCGTCCTCTGCGGCGCCGGCGCCGTGCTGGGCGTTGCGCTCGCCCGCCCGCTCGTGGCCGTCGTCGCGCGCTACGCCTCGCGTTTTTCGGCGCGCGCGCTCGAAGTCACCGTCGATGCGAGTCTCCTCTGGGTCGGCGCGAGCCTCGCGATCGCGGCGGCGGTGCTGCTCGCGTGGATTCCGCGGCTCCCCTCCCCGCAGGCCCCGGCCGGACTCGGGCTCGCCGGCGGCGGCGCCCGGATCACACGCAGCACGAACCGCCGTCTGCGCGTCTTTGCGACAACGCAAATTGCCTTCTCCTTCGTACTGCTCGCGGGCGCGGCCGCGCTGGTGGCCGCCCTCGTTGCGCTCCAGACGGCGCCCACTCGCTACGACATGCGTCGGGTGGTCGCCTTCGACATCCCCTCGCCCGCGACGGGCTTCGGATATGGGAAAGTCGCCGACCTCTCGCTGGAATTAACACGACGAATCGGCGAGCTGCCGGGCGTGCGGGGTGTCGCGGCCGGGAACGTCGTGCCCTGGCGCGATGCGGGGACCTTTCCGCCCTTTCAGTTCAACGCGGAAGGCTACACGCCCGCGAACGGCGAAGAATTGCCGCATGCGCGGATCCGCATGGTGACGCCCGGCTTCTTCAGCGTCCTCGGCGTTCCGCTGCTGGCCGGCCGCGACTTCACCGACGACGATCGCGCCGGCAGCGATCCCGTGGTCATCGTGAGCGAAAGCATCGCTGGGCGGCTTTTCCCGAACCGGGACGCGGTGAACCGGCGTCTTTCGTGGACCGAGTCGGGGCCGAGCTTCTGCGGACCGTCGCGGTGCCGCATCGTGGGAGTCGTTGCCGACGTGGACGATGAAAACGTGGTTCCGGGACCGACAATGACGATCTATCACCCGATGAGGCAAACCGGAGTCGCCGGGCGCCTGTTCGTGCACGCGACGGGCGACCCGTACGCGCTCGTCCCGCAAGTGACACGCCTCATCCACCAGATGTCCGCCGGCCAGCCGGTCGAGCGCGCCGCGACGCTTGAGGACGTCCGGGCCGACGTGCTGGCGCCGGACCGGGTGAACACGTTCGTCGTCTCCGGATTCGCCGGTGTTGCGCTCCTCATCGCGGTCGTCGGCGTCGCCGGCGTCCTCGCCTTTTCTGTCAGCGCGCGCACCCGCGAATTCGGCGTGCGCCTGGCCATCGGCTCGACCCCACGCCAGCTGCTGCTGTGCGTGCTCAAGGAGGGCGCGCGGATCGTTGCGATCGGGA
This sequence comes from Acidobacteriota bacterium, assembly GCA_046725935.1. Taxonomy (GTDB): domain Bacteria; phylum Acidobacteriota; class Thermoanaerobaculia; order UBA5066; family Gp7-AA6; genus DAHUXD01. The sequence goes on from JBKOZO010000019.1 coordinate 8,340, forward strand.
TCGCCGCCGGCGCCGCGGGCGGCTACGCGTTCGCGAGCATCGCCGGCAGCATCATCAAGGAGGTGCGGGTGCCCGGTGCGCTCCCCCTCCTCGGTGCCGCGTCCGTCCTCGCGGCCGCGGGTGTCCTGGCGTCGTTGATGCCCGCCGCCCGCGCGTCGCGCGTCGACGTGCTGCAGGCGCTAAGGTCGGAATAGCTTCAGCTTCTTCCTCTCCCCCTTCAGGGGGAGAGGGTAGGGGTGAGGGGCCCGGGCCGCTATTCGATCCGCATGCTGTTCCGCATGCGCGCCCACGCCTCAGTCGCGAGCGGCTGATCCGCCCGCGCGATCGAGTAGAGCTGGACGAACTCGAGCTTTCGGACGAGGACGACCACGCCGTGCATCAGGAGGGGATCGCCTTTCTTCCGCTGGATCCGCATCTCGACCTCGATCGCCGGACTCCCGAGGAGCGTCCTCTCCCACCGCCGGGTCGAGACCGATCCTGTCCCCGCCATCGCCTCGACGTTCCGGACCATGCCGTCCGCCGCGCCCTCGAGGTTCGGCCGCTCCGTCCTCGCGAAGAGGACTCGGCCCGTCATGACGTTCATGCCGTCCTTCTCCCGCCCCAGCCACGTCCATTGCTGCACCTTTCCCGAGAACTCCTTAGGGAACGGCATCGAGACGCCCTCGAGGCGCCAGGGCGTATCCAGCATGACGCGGCTCTGGCCGATCTCGCCCGTGACCCACTTACGACTGAGGAGATCCTTCGCGACGCCGGGCTCGCGGCGGATCCAGCTCATCGCGGTGTTTCCGGCGAGCCAGCCGACGAGCACGGCGACTGTCGTCACGAGAACCTTGATCGACAGAGGCCGGTCGCGCCGAGCCGGCTGCGGAGCCGGGTTCGGTTTCCGAACGCTCGTCGGTGTCGTTATCGTGCCCAGGCCCTCAGAC
>JBKOZO010000020.1:0-20079 GCA_046725935.1 Acidobacteriota bacterium
TTTCCGCTGGCGGTGGTTCTGTCTCGATCCTTCGCCGGGCTCGCGGCGGCGTACTGCATCGGAGGCCTCCGCGAGATCGGAGAGCCCGCGCGCAAGGCCCTGATCGTCGACCTCGCCGACGCTCGCGCGCGCGGACGGACCGTGGGCCTCTACTACGGCATCCGCGGCTTCGCCGTGGCCGGCGCCGCCGCTATCGGCGGCGCCCTGTGGACCGTTCGCCCATCGCTCACGTTCACCGTCGCCGCGGTCCTGGGGGTGGCGGGGACGGCGTGGGCCGCCGTATTTCTCCCCTCGCACCCTCGAACCGAGGAGGTAACCGCATGAGATGGGTGACTCGCAAGCGTATTCACGTCAACCGCACCGCGACCGGCTGGCTCATCCGCCGTTTTCTGGATCCCGAGGCCGAGATCCTCTTCGTCGAGCCGTCGGAGGTCGAACGGATCCAGCGCGAGGAAGACGCCGCCGGCTTCGACGCCCCCGGCGCGCGCTATCCGCACAAGGACGCGAAGGGACGCTGCTCCTTCGAGCAGCTCGTGGATGACCGGCTCCCGGACGACGCGGCGCTCGTTCGCCTGGCCCGCATCGTCCACGGCGCCGACTTTCCCGAGGAGATCGACGTCACGCCGGAATCGGCGGGACTCTGGGCGATCAGCCAGGGGTTCACAGAGGTCGGTCGCGACGACGTCGAAATCCTGGCGCGCGCGAGCTTTCTCTACGACTCGCTCTACGCGCACTTGAAGCGCGCCGGATCTAAGGCGTCCGCGGCGCCGGCTGCCAGCGATCCTGGATGACGAGGATCCGGCCGCCCTTGGGGTCGCACACGTAGATGTTGCCGGAGGAGTCCGACGCGACGCAGTGCCCTTTCTCGGCGGTTGGAACCGTGTCCACGATCCCGAGGGCTCCATCCGGGGCGACGTCGACGACGGCCATGGTCGCGCTCTTTCCGCCGGGCGCGTACAGGTGTCCGCGCCGCGGGTTGTAGTCCACGATGTCTACGCCGGCCCCGACCTTGACCGAGCTGACGATCTTCCCGGTCTTCGCGTCGAGCGTCACGGCCTTGCCTTCCGCACAGCCGACGAAGAGGAATCCGCGGGACGGGTCGAGGGCGATGCCGCGCGAACCCTCGCAGCCGTTCTTCCACGCCGGTCGAGGCGTGCGATTCTTCAACGGGATCGCGACAGTCTCCCCCTTCCAGAGATGCGTGTACACGACGCCGCGCTCCTCGTCCACCACCAAAGACTCCGGCCCGCCCTTGACCTCGATCTCGCCGTCACGGATCGGGCGCGGCGGGTTGTTCTCCAGCCGGAAGACTTCGATCTTCTCGGCGTCCGGCTCGGTCACCCAGACCTCCCCCGTCCGCGCGACGTAGCGCACGTAGTCGGGGCCGGCGGAGAGCTTCGCCCAGGTCACGACACCGCCGCCGGCCGGATTGACGACGATGAGACGCTGCGTGCTCCGGTCCGTCGCGAAGAGGAATCCGCGCCCCGCGTCCGCCGACGTCACGCCCTCGCCGTGGCCTCCGTCGTAGCTCGCGGAGGAAGAGAAGCCGCCGATCTGCGTCACCGCCCAGGTCTTCGGATCCACGAGAACGATCGCGCCGGTCCGGCCGGCCGGCACGATCAGCCGGCCCAGAGACTCGGAGTAGCGCAGATCGTCGAACCCGACTCCCGCTTCACCGCCCGGGATCGGGATCGAAGCCGGCGCCGGCTGCCCGCGCAGGGCGAGGGCCCCGCCCAGCCAGACGAGAGCGGCCAGCCGCAGACGAAGGGGCCCCGGAGCCACGTCAGCGTCCCGTGCGGATGCGCCCGGAGAACTCGCGCGCGGGCTCGGTCACGGCCCGCTCGGACGGGACGCCGAGGTAGAAGCCCTGGCCGTACGGAATCGCCAGCCGCCGACACTGCTCCAGATCCTCCGGTGTCTCGATGCCCTCGGCGACGCAGACCGCGTCGATGCGCCGGGCGAGGTTGACCAGCATCTCGACGACGTCGCGCTTGATCGAGTCGCTGCGCAGACCCGTGATGAGCGTGTTGGCGACCTTGATGAAGTTGGGCTTGAGTTCCGCGATGGCCTGGAGCGACGCGTAGCCCGAGCCGGCATCGTCGATGGCGATGCGGAACCCGAGCTCGCGCAGCGTCGTCAGGGCGTTGCGGAAGACCGGAAGGTCTCGGATCGCGGAGCGCTCGGTCACTTCCAGCACGACCGGATGGCTGCGCCCGTAGAGAGCCGGTACCGCCTCGGGTCCGTTGCGCGAGAGCGTGATGATGGTCTCGGCCTCGACGTTGATGAAGAGGTAACCCGACTGCGACGCCGGGTAGTTCGACGACGAGGAGCTGAGGCAGAGCCGCTCGAGGTCCCAGACCGCCTCGTTCTCCGCGGCGATCTGGAAGAGCAACTCCGGGCTCTCGAAGGCGGTGTCCGACGGCCCGCGAGTCAGGGCTTCATGGCCGAAGAGCTCCATCGACGCGAGGTCGAAAATGGGCTGATAGACGCTCCGGATCCGAGCCTTGCGCAAAACCTCGCGGAAGGACTCACGCAGCGCGCCCTGCCGTTCGGCCTCCTTCGTGGTCGCGACGGCGATCGCCTGGCGAAGCGCCCGATAGACCAGCCGCTCGACCCGCATCTGCGGGCTCGGGCGCAGCAGCGCATGTCCCACGAAGACGCCGATCCGCTTGTGGATGCGGGCGCCGAAGGCTTCGTCGAGCGATCCGCGCAGCGACTCCTCGACCTGCCGCGCCTTGCGCTGCAGGCGCGCGAGCGCGTCTTCGCCGGTCTCGAGCGTCGCGAAGACGTAGAAGTCGGATCCGCCGGCGCGGTTGACGGCGACGAAGTCCTCGGTCGCGAACACGGTCCCGACCATTCGCCGCAGGGTCCGCGCCGTGTGGCGGAGCAGGCTGTCGAACACCTCCCACCCGTACGCCTCTTCGATGTGGCTGTACTGCTCGACGTCGATGTACAGCACTCCCATCTCGCGGTTGTCCAGCAGCCGGTCGCGCAGCGCGTCGATGATCACCGGGACTGTCGGCAGCTCCGTCACCGCGTCGAAGAGGAGGTTCTGGAAGCGCAGGTCCTCGTTTTCCGAGGTCAGGAACGAGGGAGGCCGGTCGCGCTTCTCGTCGAGAAGGCGGCGGACCGTCGAAAGGAGCTTCTTCCGGGTGAAGGGCTTGGTGATGTAGTCGTCGGCGCCGACCTGCATGCCCGTGATCAGGTCCCGGATCTCGCTCTTGACCGTCAGCATGGCGATCGGGATCTGCCGTGTCTCGGGAGCGCTCTTCAACGTGGTGCAGACCTCCCAGCCCGAGAGCTCCGGCATCATGACGTCGAGCAGGATCAGGTCGGGCCGCGATTCGATCGCTTTCTCGACACCTTCGCGGCCGTTGCGCGCCAGGAGAGCAACGTAGCCCGCGTTGTCCAGGATGGTCTGGACGATCAGGAGAACGTCTTCGTCGTCGTCGACGATCAAAATCTTTTCCGCGGCCATGGCGTCGTTTGTGGGGGGTGGTCAGTCGATCATAGCACCAGGACGGAGTGAACGGTCCGCCCGGCGAGCGTCGCGCGCCCGCCCAGGGCGGAAAGCTCGATGAACACGGAGATTCCGGCGATGCGGGCGCCGAGCTTCTCGGCCAGGTCGGCGGCCGCCTTCGCAGTGCCGCCGGTGGCCAGCACGTCGTCGACGACGAGCACCCTCTCCCCCGGCGCGAACGCGTCGGCGTGGACCTCGAGGCAGTCCTTGCCGTACTCGAGGCCGTAGGACATCCGCTCGCTCTTGCGCGGCAGCTTGCCGGGCTTGCGTGCCGGCACCATGCCGACGTGGAGCTCGCGGGCCAGAGCCGCTCCGAAGAGGAATCCCCGTGCCTCGATGCCGAGGATCTTCGAGGGCGGCGCGGCTCGGAACGGCGCGGCCATCGCCTCGACCGCGGCGCGGAACGCGTCGGGCGTCGCCAGCAGCGGCGTGACGTCGCGAAAGAGAATTCCCGGCGACGGGAAGTCGGGCACATCGTGGATGTACGGGCGAAAGTCTGTCAGCGTCTGGTTCGTCATCGTGTGATCTCGAACGTCGAGTGTCCTTCCTCCGCTCTATCCTCCACCACCACGCCGTCGACGCGCGAGGCCGACGGTCCACGGCGCAGCTTATCGAGGTAGCGCTCGACCGCCGCGGCCTCTCCTTCCGCCAACGTTTCGACGGAGCCGTCCGGGAGGTTGCGCACCCAGCCGGCGACGCCGAGCTCGCGGGCCGCGCGCACGGCGAAGTAGCGGAAGCCAACTCCCTGGACGCGCCCTTGGACCACCGCCCGCCGGGCCGTCACGCCGGTGTTCCCGCGAAGCGGCCCAAGAGCGGTACGAAGACGACGTCCTCGCCGTCCTCCTGGGCGAAGTCGGTCTTGCGCCGCCGGATCACGCGCAGGCGCTGGCGGCCCGGCGGCCCGATCGGCACGACGAGCCGGCCCCCCATCGCCAGCTGCGACAGCAGAGGCTCGGGTACCGTCTCGGTTCCGGCGGTGACCAGGATGCGGTCGTATGGCGCGGCCGCCGGATAACCGTAGGTGCCGTCGAAGGCCTTGACCGAGACGTTGTGGAAACCGAGGGACGCGAGGGTCGAGGCCGCCGCGCGGGCGAGCTCGTCGATCCTCTCGAGCGAATAGACGCTGCGCGCGAGCTTCGCCAGGACGGCGGTCTGATAACCCGAGCCCGAGCCGATCTCGAGGACCTTATGCTCGGGTCCGACGCCGAGGCGCTGCGTCATCACGCCGACGACGTAGGGCTGCGAGATCGTCTGCCCGAACCCGATCGGGAGCGAGTGGTCGCCGTAGGCCCTCGCCCGGAGCGGCTCCGGCACGAATCGGTGGCGGGGCACCTGCATCATGGCTTCGAGCACGCGCGGGTCGTCGACCCCGCGGGGCGCCACGAATCGGGTGACCATCTCGCGCCGCTGGGTTTCCTCCCGGCCGGCGGCCGGGTCCCGAGGGTCGCGCGCTGGCATTGCAGGGATCATAGCAGCACGTGCAGGAATCCGAGCCTTTCCCGCCACGTTCTCGATGCCGGTAAAATGCGACTTTCGTTTCGTCGCGTTTCGTTTCGGAGGCATGGAGGCCACATTGACGGGATCCCAGGACGTCGCGGAGATCGGCCGCGATTCGCGCATCGCCGGCGTCTCTCGCGAAGAGGTTCGGAAATGGTACGCGCTGATGCATCTGGCGCGCGTACTCGACGACAAGGCGCCCAACTACCTGAAGCAGGGCCTGGGCTGGAGCTATCACGCGCCGTGCGCCGGCCATGACGCCATCCAGCTCGCCCTCGGGATGACGTTTCGGCCCGGGCGCGACTACCTCTTTCCCTACTACCGCGACCTGACGACCTGCGTCGCGGCGGGGCTGACGGCCGAGGAGATCCTGCTGAACGGGATGTCCAAGGCGGGCGACGTCGCCTCGGGCGGACGCCACATGTCCAACCACTTCTCCAAGCCCTCCATCGGCATCCAGAACGTGTCTTCCTGCGTGTCCAACCATGCGCAGCACGCGGTCGGCCTGGGACGGGCCGTCAAGACCTACCGCAAGGACGCGATCGTCTTCGCCTCCGTCGGCGAGTCGTCGACGTCGGAGGGCTACTTCTACGAGGCCGTCAACGGCGCCTCGCGCGAGAAGCTCCCGGTTGTCTTCGTCGTGCAGGACAACGCGTACGGGATCGCCGTCCCCAAGGCCGACCAGACCGCGAACCTCTACGCCTCCGACAACTTCTCGGGTTTCCCGAACCTGAAGATCATCCACTGCGACGGGCTGGACGTCTTCGACTCCTTCCGCGCGATGCGCGAGGCGGTCGCCTACGCCCGGTCGGGCGCGGGCGCCGCGATGGTCCACGCGACCTGCGTGCGCATCCACTCCCACTCCAACTCCGACCGCCACGAGCTCTACCGCACGCCCGAGGAGCTCGCCGCCGCGAAGGCCGCGGATCCCCTGCCCCGCTTCCGCAGGCTGCTGATCGAGAGCGGACTCCTCGGAGAGGACGAGATCCGCGCGATCGAGGCGCAGAACGAGAAGACGTACGAGGAGGCCGCCGACAAGGTGAAGGCCTCTCCCGATCCGGATCCCGCGACGATCCACGAGTTCGTCACTCCCGAGCCGTGGGTTCCCGAAAGATGGCCCGAGGGACTGCCGGACGGAACCGGCGAAGAAATGACGCTGGTCCAGGCGTTGAACGCGACGCTCAAGGAGGAGTTCCGCCACAACCCAGACACCTACATCTGGGGTCAGGACGTCGCGTACCGCGACAAGGGCGGCATTTTCAACGTCACCAAGGGCATGCAGCAGGAGTTCGGCCACGCCCGCGTGTTCAACGCACCGATCGCGGAAGACCACATCATGGGCACGGCCGACGGGTTCTCGCGGCTGTCCGAGAACATCCGGATCGTCGTCGAGGGGGCCGAGTTCGCCGACTACTTCTGGCCCGCGGCCGAGCAGATGGTCGAGATCTCCCACGAGTACTGGAGGACGCGCGGCCAGTTCGCACCCAACGTCACCGTGCGCATTGCCTCCGGCGGCTACATCGGCGGCGGCCTCTATCACTCGCAGAACATCGAGGGCTGGCTGACGACGCTTCCCGGGATCCGGATCGTCGTGCCGGCGTTCGCCGACGACGCCGCGGGACTGCTGCGCACGGCGATGCGCTCGCGCGGCGTCACGCTGTATCTGGAGCCGAAGTTTCTCTACAACAACCCGATGGCCCGCGCGAAGGTCCCGCCCGGCTTCGCCGTGCCTTTCGGCAGGGCGCGTGTCCGCCGCGAGGGAGAGCACCTGACCATCGTCGCGTACGGGAATCCCGTCCACTTCGCCATCGAGGCCGCCCGGGCCCTGCAGAAGGAAGGCAAGTCCGTCGAGGTCATCGACCTGCGCTCCCTCGTGCCGCTGGACTGGAACACCGTGCTCGCCTCGGTGCGCAAGACCAGCCGCGTGCTCGTCGCTCACGAGGACAAGGTCCACGGAGGCTTCGGCGGAGAGATCGCCGCCCAGATCCAGGAGAAGGCCTTCGCGTACCTCGACGCGCCGGTCGGCCGCGTCGGCTCGGAGTTCACGCCGGTCGGTTTCAACCGGATTCTCGAGCGCGCGATCCTGCCGAACACGGAGAAGGTACTGGAAGCGGCCAAGAAGGTGCTGAGCTACTGAACGCGGGCGGGGGCAAGCCCCGCCCCTACGGACCTGTAAGGGGCGGCCCTTGCGGCCGCCCAACGGTGCGCCGGCCCTACGGCCTCGAGTACTCCCTCCGCGTCGCCAACAGGATCTGCGCCGCGAGAATCAGAAGACCCACGTCGCGGGCGATCGCGATCTTCATGTCGCGCAGCCGCTCGGCGTCCGTCTTCTGCACCGTCGACGTACCGAAGCAGCCGCAGTCCACCGGATGCCCGCGCGCCAGGTTCACGCCCAGCGCCGCGATGAAGACGAGCAGCAGGACGGCGAAGACTTTGGCGGCGGTTCTTCGAGCGATCCCGAGGAAGAGCGCCGCGCCGGTGACTACCTCGAGCCACGGCAGGAGCAACGCCATCGCGTTCACCAGCGCTCCCGGCACCATCTTGTAGTTGTGGATCTCGTGCGCGAAGCCGGGAGGGTCGGCGATCTTGGAGATACCGGCCACGACGAAGAACGCGGCCAGTACGAATTGGACGCGGACCGTCAGCCACTGGGAGCGCGACGTCCCGTTCAAGGCTCGTCGCCCTTCGTGATGGGAAGATTGCGCTTCTCCCAGTCCGGGTAGCCGTCCTTGTAGACGAGCACGTTGTCGAAGCCGACCTTGTAGAGCTTCTCGGCGAGGTTGTGCGAATCCTCGCAGTCTCCCCCGCTGCAGTAGACGACGACCGGCGCGGCCTGGTCGCGCCCCTCCGCGAAGAAGCCTTTCACCTTCTCGTCCACGTCGGCCTCCCAGACCGAGAAGGGGCGTGCGCCGGAGATGTGGCCCTGGCGATAAACGCTGGTGCGCCGCGCATCCAGGAACGGAACGGACTTCTGCTGGAAGAGGCGCTGCGCATCGTCGCCCGAGATCTCGACCCAGGCCTTGGCCGGGTGCGCTGGGAACGAGGCCTCGGTTCCAGACGCGGGCGGAAGCGCGGGCGTCGGCGCCCGGGGCGCGCCGGCGGAAGGCGTCGGCGGCACGGCGCGCGGCGCTCCGGCTTCGTCGTAGGAGCCGATCCAGCGCAGCTTCCGTTCCGGCCCGGCCAGCGCGTTGGAGAGCGCGGCGAGAATCACCGAAACGGCGACGAGAATCGCCGCCTCGACCCAGAACGATCTGCGCCGGTGCATTCCGGGCGACATCTTAGGGCTTCTCGCCTTCTTTCCGGGAAAAAACCGGCGCCGCCTCTCCCAGACGCCCGGCCAGCCCCTCGAGAGGCTCGAGCGAATGGTAGTGCGTCATGTCGAGGTGCAGCGGCGTCATCGAAATGTATTTCTCGGCAACCGCGAACAGATCCGTACCCTGCTCGAGGTCTCCTTTCGGGGGCGTTGCGCCGATCCAGTAGTACGGCCGGCCGCGCGGATCCTTCTTCTCGATCACCGCTTCGCCGTAGCGGCGTTTCCCCTGCCGCACGACCTTCACTCCGCGGGGCGTGCCCGCGGGAACGTTGACGTTGATGAGCGTTCCCGGCGACATCGGCTGCTCGAGGAGCTGAATCGCCAGGCGGCGCGCGAAGTGGGCGGCGGCGTCGAACGTGAATCCCGTTTCGATCTCCTGGGAGACGGCGACGGAAGGAATACCGATCAGCGTGCCCTCGAACGCCGCCGAGACCGTGCCGGAGTACGTCACGTCGTCGCCGAGGTTCAGTCCCAGGTTGATCCCCGAGAAGAGGAGCTTCGGATGGTCGTCGCGCAGGAGATGCAGCACGCCCCAGTTCACGCAGTCCGTCGGCGTTCCGTCCACCGACCAGCGCTGCGGACCGATGAGCTTGGCGCGGAGCGGATGGTGGAGTGTGAGCGAATGCCCCGCGGCGCTTCTCTCCTGGTCCGGCGCGACCGTGTAGACATCGCCGACGTCGGCCAGGGCCGCGGCCAGCCGCTCGATTCCCTCCGAGAAGACGCCGTCGTCGTTGGTGACGAGGATACGCGGCCGGCTCATGCGGCCGGCTGTGGTGGCGCGTCGGGAGGCGGCATCACGAACATCAGGATGATGTACGCCAAGACTCCTGGAAAAGCCGCCGACACGATCGAGACCAGCACGTAGAGGACGCGCATCAAGGTGGGATCCATGTCGAAGTATTCGGCGAGTCCCCCGCATACCCCCGCGATCATCTTGTTGCGCGAACGAGTCAGCCGGCGGCGCGCCGGCGGCGGCGGAACGCTGCTCATGATCGGCCTCCTTCGTAGACGACGCTGTTGCGCTCGGTCTCCTGGAGTGCCACGCGGACCAGCCGCGCCGGCATCACGTGCGGCTCGAGCTGCCGCCAGATCGCCACCGCGATGTTCTCGGCCGTCGGGTTGACCCCCGCCAGGAAGTCCACGTCGAAGTTGAGGTGCCGGCGGTCCAGCCTCCGAATCACGGCCTCGTCCACCGCCTTCTTCAGGTCCCCGAAATCCATCACATACCCCGTCTCGGGATCGATCTCCCCCTCGATCGTGACCTCGAGCCCGTACGTGTGCCCGTGACCGTTGGGGTTGTTGCAGCGGTTGAAGACTTTCCGGTTCTTCGCCTCGTCCCAGTCGTCGCGGTTGAGCCGGTGCGCCGCCGAGAAGTGAGAGCCGGAGACCAGACGAACGCGCATCGAACCGATTTTAGCGTCTCGGCGTCTCGCTGGCCGGCGATTGACACCCGCCCCCGCACCTGCTCAAATGCCGCAACCGGTCGGGACGTGGCGCAGTCTGGTAGCGTACCTGAATGGGGTTCAGGGGGTCCCGGGTTCGAATCCCGGCGTCCCGACCAAACGATCGCTCACTCCAACTCGTAGCGGACCCATCTTTCGGGCGCTGTGACGGAACGACGTCTCACCGCTGCGCGCGCTGGTGCGCCGCTACAACGCTCGCGGCGATTTCGCTGGCGTGCGGTGGCCGCTCGGAGAGAGTCGTCCGCCTCCCCGTTCCCGAGGCCGAACAGGTCGAAGTCGCCTCGGAGTCGCGGCCCGGCGTCTGGCTTTCGCCCGGGGACGCTGTGCGATGGTCCCTGCCGGCGGGCCCGGCGCGGCGTCTGACAGGCGCGTACGCGAGCGTCCTCGCGCCCGGTCCGCCCGGAAGTCTCCGCATCCGCATCTCCGGCGCCGGGCGGCGCGTGCGTTCGAACGTCCTGACGCTCTCCGCGGATCCCGCGCATTGGCACCCGCTTTCGGCGGAGGTTCCCCGGAGCGGTGAGCCGCTCGAGCTCGAGCTCGCCTACGAGAACCGCGGTCCCGCAACCGAGATGCGCTCACTCTTCCTGGCGGAACCCTCTTTCACGGTTCCCGCGCGGGACCCTCCGCGCACGATCGTCCTCTTCGACATCGACTCGCTTCGCGCCGACCACGTGGGCGCCTACGGATACCCCCTCGCGACGACGCCGCGGCTCGATCACTTCTTTCACGAGGGCCTTCGCGCCGAGAAGTGCATCGCGGCGGCGAACTGGACGCTTCCGGCGCATGCCTCGATCTTCACGTCGGCTTCGGTCGCTCACCACGATGCGGGCCGATATTCGACAGCGCTCGCGGACACCTTCGACACCCTTGCGGAGAGCCTGGCGGCGGCCGGGTACCGGACGCTGGCCGTGACCGGAGGTGGCCTGGTCCATCCGTCCTTCGGCCTGGGGCAGGGATTCGACCGCTACTTCAGCGCGAGCGAATCGGCCGACGAAGCCGTTCGGCGGTCGCTCGATGTGCTGCGGGAGCACAGGAGCGAACCGGTCTTTCTTTTCTTCCACACCTACCAGGTCCATGAGTACGTCACCGACGAAGTCGCGGTCCGGGAACTCTTCGGCGGCCCCCCGGCGCTGGGCCCCGACTGGCGCTCCACCCTTCACGAATTCGTTCGCATTCACAGCCTCTCACCCGACTTCCCCCGCTGGGTGCGCAATCGCTACGACGCGGCGCTGCGGAGCGTCGACGGGGCCTTCGGCCGCCTCCTCGACGGCCTCCAGCGGGAAGGTCGACTTTCCCAGACGGCGATCCTCCTGACCTCGGACCATGGCGAAGCTCTCTGCGACCGCCTGGTCGGGGGAGGCTGCCTCTCGGTGGGACACGGAACTCCTTACCTCTTCGAGGAGGAGCTTCGCGTGCCATTCGAGCTCCGCGTACCCTGGATGCCAAAAGCGCACGGCGTGATCCCCGGCAACTCCTCGCAGCTGGATGTCGCGCCGACGCTTCTCGACGCGGCGGGCCTGAAAGCTCCCGCGTCCTTCGAGGGTCGGACACTCATCGCGTCGCCGTCGCCTGCGGGCCGCCCCATCCTGACCGAGGCCCCGCCGCTCGAGGCCCTCGCCGTGAGGATCGACGAGCACAAACTCATTCGCCGAACCGGTGTCCCTCAGAAGTTCTGGACCGCCGCCCCCGAGTTCACCGTTTTCGCGGTCCAGGAGTCCTTCGATCTCTCGAAGGACCCGGGAGAACGAACCCCGCTGCCTTCGGCTTCCGACTGGGGCCAGGAGCTTCTCGAGGAGGTAGACCGTTACCTCGCTTCGGGTTTCCCGGACGCGCTCATCGTGCGTTTTCCGAGAGCCCCCGACGAGGAGGGCCGCCCGATCGTCGTCTCGGCTCGCGGCCGGGGCCCGGCCCCGTCGCTTCGAAGCTTCGGGCTCGCCGCGCGGGGCGTCCTGTCGCAGCACGGCGCTCGAACCGAGATTCGCTTCCGGCGGCCGCGCGCGCCCGTCTGGCTCGCCTTCCAGTCCGATGAATCCCGCGCCCTCGCGTTGCGAATCGATGGAGCGGGGCCCATGGCGTCGGCGGCGGGACGGCGTCTCGAACCGGGGTCGTACACGTGGAGCGGGCTGGGCTGGGCGGGACGGGAGCGGCTGGCGGCCGGGGCCGAGACCGTGATCTTCACGACTCCGCAGTCGCCGCGGCGGCCGCGGGTCCAGCACACTCTTCCGAGCGACGTCGTGACCCAGCTGCTTTCGCTGGGGTACCTGCCTTTTTCGTCACCCTCGGGAGAGCTGCCGGCCGCCGCCAACGGCGAGGCCCCGGATGAAAGCCTCGCCGCGGGCGAGGTTCGGATCGACCATGCCGATTAGGTTATCCGCCGCCGTCGCGGGTCTCCTTTTTCTGGCCGCTTGCCGCGAGGAAGCTCCTCCCCGGATTCTCACGGGCCGACTTGTGCGAGCCGAAGGCCGTTCGGCGCGTTCTCTGTTGGCGCTCGTGCCCGAGCAATGCCGCGTCGGCGAAGTGTTTCGCCGGTTGCCGAACGGCCAGGCGGAGCTCGTCGTGGTCGGGACCGGGCTGACGCGTGGCGACGCGGCCCTGTGGAACGGACGCCGGCTGAAGACGAACTTTGCCAGCAGCCGGGCCCTCAGCGTCGAGGTGCCGCCCACGCTTCTCGAGTCCCCGGGGCAGGTCGACGTGGCCATCGAGGACACGTTCGATCCGACGCGTCCGAAGCTCCGCGCGCACTTCGTGGTCCGGCCGCCGCTTTAGAATGTCACCTCTTTGCGATCCCGGCTTCAATGACGGAGCTCTCAGTCCCCCGGTCGCACCGCCAGGACCATCCCACTCACCAGCCTCCCCTGCACCACCATCTCCAACACGTGAAACCCGACTTGGCCCGGCGCCGCAGCCGTCGCCGTGAATGCACCGTTTTGATCGGCAATCCCGCGTTGTACCGTCACGTCGTCCATCCGGATCTCGATCTGCGCCCCTGCCGCCAGTCCGTTCCCCCTCAGCTGGATCGTCTCACCGGGCGTGGCCGTTGGCCCCGTGCTCACCTCCAGCGTGGGCTCATTGCGTGGCGGCCGCGGCGTGCCCGGCCGCGCGACGGACTCCGTCGGTCCGGCCCCCATCGTCTGTGTTCGTGGCGCGTACAGCACTCCCTCCAGTCTGAGATGGGACCCGGACTTGATTAGCGTCAAACCGATGATGGTCTGGGCGCCCCGAGGCCCGCTCGGCAGCTCGCTGGCCCCCAGTGACTGCAACGAAGCCGTCGTCTCGGTCAGCGGTATGTCGGGCACCTCGCCCGAGGGCGCTGCGTATGCCAGCGTCGTCCCGGGCGTGACGAACACCTCTCTGAGGATTCGGTTGCGGACCCGCACGCCCCGGATCTGCCCGCCGAATGCCTCGATGACCAGATCGTACGGGCTGGGGCGTTCGCCGGGCGGCTTCTGGTAAAAAACGTGGAAGCAATCCGGCGCGTGGCACGTCGGGAATACCAGCCCCACGAACTTGTACTTCACGCGCCAGAGTCCGCGCCCGTAGGTCGAGACGATCAGGTCGTCATCCTTGCGCCAGTACAGTCCCGAGATCAGTGTCGCTTTCTCAGAGCCGGGCACCTTCTTCCACGTCTTGGTCCGATCGATCGAAACCAACACGCCGCTTTGTACGGTGCCAACCGCCACCCGGTCCGGATTGTCCGGGTTGAAGCTGATCGCCGAGACCACGGAGACGGGCGAGAAATCCAACGCCCACAGCGGCGGAGCCTGCCCGAAGTACATTTGCCCGCGGAACTTTAGCTTGCCCCCATCCGTCACGAGCGCCTGGAGTTGCCCCATCTCCTGCCAGTTCTCTCCGCCGTCGTTGCTCTCCATGACTTTCTCGTTGATCACGTCCGGCGCCAGCAGATGGTTCGGGTCTCCCGGGTCCAAGGCGAACACGCGGTACCAGCCCTCCATCGTCGAGGCGATTCCGAAGCCGCCGAAGCTCGTCATCGCCGGATAGTCCGTCGTGGCGTCGTCCGAGTTCGCATTCGGCAGCAGCCGTGCGAGGACTCCTTCCTCCAGCTTGGTGGCGCTGTTCTTGATTCCCGTGCCGAGCACCTGATACAGCACGGGCTCTCCGTTCGCCGGATAAGACGCCCTGGGCATGTCCAGTCGGTTGCAGTTGCCGCACTGCGTTTTGTCGTTGATGACGGCATATTGCTTCCACGAGCCGGACTTCGACAGCTGGTAGGTGACGGCCAGCCCCTTGGTCAGGATGCCCGGCGCGTCTTGCACCCACTGCACGTGAAAGTTCTTCGCCACGATCTTCGCGCGCCCGATCCCCGCCGCGTTCGGCTGGCCCGGCGCCTGACCGGGAGGGTCGTTCCAGTCCAGGAGCGGGTCGCTGAGCGACAGCCCCGATATGAGCTTGTTGACGCTCTTAGGCCACAATGTCACCTGACTGTCGGCCGCCGTGGCGGCATGCGGCAGGGCCTCGAAGAAATCTCCCTCGTTGCAGCACTTCGCCCATGTCGCGCCGGAATCCGTCGAGGACCACAGCGCATTGTCCTGTGTGCCGAAATAGATGTCGTTCTGATCGATGTTGTCGATCCATTGTCCTCGCACGTGGTAGATCTGCAGCGCGTTGTAGCCGCTCGCGCCGCCGCCGATCAAGCTCCAACTCGCGCCGCCGTCCGTCGTGGCGCTGAGGCCGCCGTCGTCGGCCAGAAGCAGTGGCGCATTGTTGTTGGTGAAGGCGATGTGCCGCGAGTCGCCGTGCTCCAGGGTCAGCTTCGTCCAGGCCCCGGAATAGTCGAATGCGCTCGTGCCTGCGATGGGCGGCGCCGTCAGTCTCCATACGCCGCACTTGTCGCCGAAGTACAAGTCCAGATTGCCCTGTGGAACACTGGGACTTGCGCGGACGAAGGCGATCCCGCCGCAGCCGGGCGCGAAGGGCGGCGGGCTTGCGTAGATCTGCTTCCACGTGTCGCCCCAGTCATCCGTGTAGTGCAACTCCTTGTCCGCGTTGACCACATACGCCTGGTTCTTCGCGAAAGGCGAGCTTCCGAAGGCGTGCATGTCCAGGATGCAGCCGGGCACGAACGTCTGCCCGCTCAGGGTGTCGCAGCCGGGGCTCGTGGTGACGTCGTTCCATGTTGTGCCGCCATCGGTCGAGCGCCGTATCCCGCCGCCGTGGCCGGCCAGAATGACGTTGCCTCCACCCGGCGTCTTTTCCGCCAGGGCCAGCACCGTGATCGCTTCCGGCTTCGCTACGCCGATATCTCGGTGAAACCAGTTCACGCCATCCGGGTCGCCGATCTCGACTCCGGCCGTGCTGGCGACGTAGATCCTTCCCGTATCCGGTGCGATAGAGATCTCGAACGCGCTGTATCCGTCCGCGAGCCCGGGAGGCGAAGGCGAGGGGTTCGCCCCCGGCGTGCCCGTGTTCGCGTTTTTCCAGAAGACCGGCGCCCAGGTGGCGCCTTCGTCCCCGCTGCGCCAGATGCCGCCCTGGTTCGACTTGCTGAAATCCTCGCTCGCCGTCGCGATGACCACCTTCGGATTTCCGGGCAGAAACGCCACGGAGTTCGTGAAGTAAGGAGGCAGGCCATCGACGTGCTTCCACGTCTCGCCTCCGTCGATGCTCTTGAATAGCCCGCCCGATTCGGACGCGACGATGACGACGCCCGACCGCGTGAGCCCCCCCGTGGCCGGAATCACCGGTTTCACCGCGATCGTATTGGCGCGGCCGCCGTTGGGGATGTCCGGCTGGAATTCCTTGATCGTCCAGTCGGAGGCGCCCCAGGGCGTATACGGGTACGCCGCCGGTGGAGATCCCAGCCCGCCCAGCGCCATTGCCACGAGGCAGACCCGTACTCCAAATCGGATGGAATTGCGTAAAGGGGACATGCGCGCCGCTCCTCAGTTACTCTGGGAACCCGAGTCGCCGCCTCAGGAGACGGCGTCCACTCCTCCCGGCGCCCCCTGCCGGACTGCGATCCTTCACTTGATGAATCGTCTGGGGAAGATCGGATGGATAAGAGAGGCCTGGTCGACCGCGCGAGACTAAATCAAGACATATTCATCCCCGTACCAATACCTATTCGGGCGGCCGGCGTATCGCTCGTGATGCGTCCGGTCGTTTTTCGCCTCGCAGTCCTGGCCTTCTGCACCACTGCGTTGGCCTCGGCTGCCCAACCGCTGAGCCCGCACGACATCGTGGATATTCGCCTCGCGAAGGACGTGAGGCTCTCCCCGGACGCTCGGCGGGTCGCCTTCGTCGTCTCCGAGCCGGCGGAGTCGGAGCAGGCCGTGCGACGGTCGGGAATCTGGACGGTCGCGACAGACGGGAGCGATCAACCGCGCTTGCGGATCTCGGGCGGCGATGACAGCTTTCCCCGCTGGTCGCCGGACGGGAAGTCGCTCGCGTTTCTCTCCGTGCGCGGAGAAGCTCTGCCGGCAGCTCGGCCGGCCCGCCAGATCTATCGGATCCGCATGGACCCCGATCGCGGGGGCGCCCCAGAAGCGTTGATTTCCGTCGAGGGCGGAGTCGACGAATTCGCGTGGTCGCCCGACGGCCGCTTCATCGCCTTCACATCGCCCGAGGACGCGGTCGAAGAGGATCCGGTGGTCGTCGGCCGTAACTTGCAGTACACACGGTTGGGCATTCTGGACGTTTCCGCGCGAACGGTGTCCCTGATGACGGGCCGCGACTTCGACGTCCAGGAGCTCGCCTGGTCTCCCAAAGGCGACGAGATTGCGCTCGTGGTCGCTCCGAGCCCTCGGCCGGAGGACCAAATTCGACTCGCGCTGGTCGTGCTGAACACGCGGACGGGCAAGATCGGCCGCCGTCTGAGCGAGAACGTGGCCTTTCCGGGGGTGCTGCGATGGTCTCCCGACGGACGGTTCATCACTTTCCTGGAGTGCCCTCCCTCGCGGGAGTTTGCCTCCTGGCTCGCGATGGTCCCGGCGGCGGGCGGACCGAGTCAGCCGCTCCTCAAGGATCGGCCCCTCAGCGTTCTCCGCGCCGAGTGGACTCCGGACTCCCGGAGCCTCGTCCTCTTGACGATTGAAGGCACGCGACAGGCGCTGAGCAAGCTGGATCTTCAGAACGACCGGATGGAACCGATCGCGGATGTCGTCGCCTCTCAGGCGGAGTTCGGCTTCACGACGGACGGCTCGACGATCGCCTACCTAAGCCAGACCGCGCGTTCTCCAACCGACGTTTGGATGGTGAGACCGGGAGCCTCACCGCGCAAGTTGACCGATCTCAATCCCCAGACGAGCGGCTGGCGGCTCGGCATGGTCCGATCCGTGAGCTGGAAGAACAGGAAGGACGGAAAGAGCCGCAGCGGAGTCCTCGTCACGCCTCCGGACTTCGAAGCCGGCCGCCCGTATCCAACAATCGTGGAAGGGCACCCGGGCGACCTGCCCTGGTGGACGGGATGGCTCGCGACCTGGTGGGCATGGGCGCAGCTGCTCGCTTCAAACGGATACGTCGTCTTCCTCCCCAACTATCGCGGCGTCAGCGGCGAGGGGTGGAAGATGCATGCCACGCTCGGAGACTGGGGCGGTATGGCGTTCCAGGACCTCATGGATGGCGTCGACGCGTTGGTGGAGCAGAAGATCGCCGATCCGGACCGTCTCGGGATCGGCGGCTGGAGCAACGGCGGGTTCATGACGGAGTGGGCCATCACCCACACGACGCGGTTCAAGGCCGCTGTCGCTCTGGCGGGCCACTCCGACTTCTTCAGTCTCGCTGGAACTTCCACCGGTCGCGCATGGCTCGAGGTCTCGTTCGGAGACCCCTACGCCAACCGCGCCGTCTACGAGGATCACTCTCCCATCACCTTCATTCGAAACTGCCGTACGCCGACCCTGGTCCTGCACGGGGAGAAGGACTCCGGCGTTCCGGTCGGACAGGGATACGAGTTCTACACGGGCTTGAAGGTGATCGGCGTGGAAACCGAGCTCGTGATTTACCCGCGAGAAGGGCATTCGATCCAGGAGCGCGGACACCAGGAAGACCTGCAGCGTCGGGTCCTCGACTGGTTCGACCGTCACTTGAAGAAACCCGATGGGCCCGCTACGAAAGCGCCGACACCATAGTCGCGCACCCGGCCATCTCTCCCTTGAGCCGGTACCCCACAGGCTACTTCCACACGAGCACGTGCTCGAAAACGAAGTCCCGCAGCTTGAAGCGAAACCATTCCCGCGAGAAGAGGGGCTCGTTGGGCTGAAGAGGAAACCCGTACAGCGGTTCGACCCTCGCCGCCCCTTGAAAGAGGCTCTTGGTTTCTCCCACGCTCCAGTAGATGTGGTCGACGTCGTAGGCTGGCGATCGGTCGCCACCGATCGTGCCAACCCGCCTACGAAGAATCCGGTTGACCACCAAACGCTGAACGGAATTCGGCAGCGCGACTAGAAACCGGACGCCATAGTGAGGGTCCGGGCCAAAAAAGTAGCGAAGTCGGGCGGGAGTCGTGACGATGCAGAGCCCGCCGGGCTTCAGAACACGCAAGATCTCACGCGCCAGGCGGTTTGCCCCCTGTATGTGCTCGAGCGCGTCGATCAGAAGCACCAGGTCGAAAGAGCTTGGCGGAAAGCAGAGATCGGTGCCGCTGCAATAGGCGAAGCGAATAGGTAAGTCGCCTCGAGCCCGAAGGGACCGAAGCGTCAGGTTCGAATTGATGTCAACGGCATGGACGCGGTAGCGATTGGAGTTGGCGAAGGCGGTCGCCACCCCCCCCGTTGCCGGTTCCAACATCGAGAACGTTGAACACCGGGGACGACCGGGAGCGGAAAAAGTGCTGCTCGCAGCCATCGAGCAGGGTCTTGCCTTGCGCAAGTCGGCCCAGAGCGTGCTCCAGCTGAAACTGAAAGTGCGGCTGGTCGGTGTCAATCCACGTCGAGAAGCTGGACCGCACGTCGGCCTCGAACCGCGAGGCAACCTTTTCCCAGGGTTCCCGCAGTCCATGAAGCGAGAGATCGTTCTGGGCAGATGCCGAAGTGCTGGCAAGAGTATTTGCCGGTTCGCCAACACGCGACTCCATGCCGAGTCGGGGACTCTAGCATGGCATCATCCAGTGCGGAGCGAACCCGGCGTCCCGACCGAATCAAGTCGCTAGCAGTCGCGACCTCGACCGCCGCCCTTCAAGCCTCAGCCAAACAAAAGGGAGCCTGAGTTCATCAGGCTCCCACTTGCACTCCGCTCAGGCCCCGCGAACTCTCGACCACGCGTCGCGCGTCGCCTCGCGCGAATCGCTCCACGGACCCGAGGCGTTTGGATTGGCCTTCCACTTGCGCTCGAGCTCCGGCTCGATGTCCTCGAAGCTCTTTTCCGAGTATTCCTTCCGTCCCGCCGCCTCCCAGCCCAAGCGGTAGGCGGGCTCGTACTCGAAGTACTCCCTTCCCGACCGGTAGTACGGCCGATTCTTGAAGTTCTTGCTCCAGTACTCACTCTCGACCGTCGGGTTCACCGCTTCGCCGGCGGCGTGCCCGGCGGCGCCACCCGCGACGGCGCCGACGACTCCGCCCACCACCACTCCTACCGGACCGCCAACCGCCGCCCCGACAGCTGCTCCGGAGGCAGCCCCTCCGGCAGCGCCGATTCCGGTTCCGACCGGGTGCGAGCCGGGTTCCTTCGTAATCGGGTCGCGATTCTCAGGGTTTGAATCGACGACCGCGTCGTCCTTCTTGATTTCCATGAGTTCCTCCTGGAACCGGCAAAGCGAGGTTCGCGCCACACGGCGATCCTCGCGGTTCGTTTCTTTCGAAGTCTCCTCGCCCCGGTCAGCTACGGCCGAGCTTCTCCGCGGCGACCGCTCGCCGGCCGCGCCGCCTTCTTGAGCTCCTTCGTTCGATCTTTCTCGGTTTTCGCCGCCTCGGTAGCGCTCTTGACGTCCCTCTCTTCCTCGGGAGGCGGCAACTCGGCGGGCAGGCCGATCGCGTCCAGCCAGAGCTCCCGGCACCAGCCCTTCGTGTGGTACAGGTGCTCGTCCTCCTCGTCCTCGACCTGGTCGTAGGCTTTCTTCAGCGTCGCCTTCAAATCTCCGCTCGATTTGTCCGCGAGGGCTCCAATGAGCTGCCAGTTGCCGTGGTCCTTGGTCTCCGCGTCCACGATGCACTCGGCGGCGACGATCTGCGCGGCGTTGGGAGCGTCCTTCAACGCCTTCTGCATCGCGGCCAGAAGCGACTTCGCCTTGTCCCGGACGATCTGGCGGCCGGGAGTCGTCGCCTCCGGATCCAGTCCCGCGACTTCGAATACCTCGCGAACGATCTCGACGTGCCGCTTGGTCTGCTCGAGAT
>JBKOZO010000021.1:0-69084 GCA_046725935.1 Acidobacteriota bacterium
CCCCCCACCCCCCCCCCCCCCCCAACCCCACCACGAGCCAGTCGTCGGCAGCGTCAGATGTGTATAAGAGACAGATCCAGGACGCCTCGACCCGGATCGCAGGACTGGTCCTCGCGGTCAAGGGATTCACGCACATGGATCAGGCGACGGTCGCCGAGCCGGTCGATCTCGCCAAGGGGATCGGCAACACGGTCGCCGTGCTCAAGTCGAAGGCGCGCGCGAAGGCGGTGGCGGTGGCCGTGGACATCGAGCCGGATCTGCCGAAAGTGCGCGGTTTCGCCGGCGAGCTCAACCAGGTCTGGGGAAACCTTATCGACAACGCGCTGGACGCCGTCGCGGACGCAGGCCGCGTCCAGGTGCAGGCGCGCGCCGAGAACGGCCGCGTCGTCGTCCGCGTCGTCGACAACGGACCGGGGATCCCGGAGTCGATCCGCGGGCAGATCTTCGACCCGTTCTTCACGACCAAGCCCGCGGGACAGGGCACGGGGCTCGGTCTCGACATCGTCCGGCGGCTCCTGCAGCACAACGACGGCGCGATCGAGGTCGAGTCGCAGCCGGGACGGACGGAGTTTCGGGTTGCCCTCCCGCTCGCCGAGCCCGGCGGATCCCGCGGAACGGCGTGAACAAGCCCTTCCTGTTGGCCGTGGACGACGATCCGCAGGTGCTCGCCGCGGTCCGCCGCGACCTGCGCTCCCGGTACCGGGACTCCTACACGATCCTCAGCGCGGAATCGGGGCCGGAGGCTCTGGCGACCGCGAAGGAGCTCAAGAGCCGCGGGGACGCGCTGGCGATGCTGATCAGCGATCAGCGGATGCCCGGGATGCTCGGCGTCGACGTACTGGCCCAGTCGCGAGAGGTTTATCCCCTGGCGCGCCGCGTTCTGCTCACGGCCTACTCCGACATCGATGCCGCGGTTCGGGCGATCAACGAAGCGCATCTCGATCACTATCTCTCCAAGCCGTGGGATCCCCCGGAGGAGCGGCTGTTTCCGGTCATCGACGATCTTCTCGAGGCCTGGCAGGCCGAGTCTCCGCCCGAGGAGAAAGGCTTGAGGCTGGTGGGTCACCAGTGGGCAACGCGCTCGCACGCGATCAAGGAATTCCTCGCGAGCAACCTCATCCCCTATCGCTGGCTCGACGTCGAAAGGGACCCTGACGCGCGCACGCTGCTCGACGCGGCCGGAATCGGCGCCGATGGCCTCCCAGCTCTCTTCTTCGAGGACGGCTCCGTACTGAACAATCCGGAGCCGCGCCAGGTGGCCGAGCGCCTCGGCCGGTCCCTGTCGGCCGCCTTCGACGTGTACGACCTCGTCGTCGTCGGCGCCGGCCCTGCCGGACTCGCCGCTGCCGTCTACGGCGCCTCGGAGGGGCTGCGAACCCTGCTGCTCGATCGCCACTCGCCCGGCGGACAGGCCGGCTCGAGCTCCCGGATCGAGAACTATCTCGGGTTTCCCTCCGGCGTCTCCGGCAGCGAGCTGACGCGCCGCGCCCTGATGCAAGCGCAGCGGCTCGGCGCCGAGTTCCTGGCACCCCTCGAAGTGACCGGCGTTTCCGTCGACGGCGGATACAAACGCCTCACGCTGTCGGACGGCGGCGAGCTGGTCACCCGCACGATGCTGGCCGCCACCGGAATGGTGTATCGCGAGCTCCCCACGCCGGGCGTGGCGGAACACACCGGGGCCGGCGTCTACTACGGTGCGGCAACTACGGAAGGCTCGGCGTTCCGCGACCGGCGGGTCCTCGTCGTCGGCGGAGGGAACTCGGCGGGACAGGGAGCCATGTATCTCGCCCGGTACGCGAAAGAGGTCGACATCGTCATTCGCCGCGAGACCCTGCGCGAGACGATGTCGCAGTACCTCATCGAGCAGATCGCGAAAACACCGAACATCCTGATCCGTCCTCGGACCGAGATCGCGAGCGTCGAGGGCGAAGGCCATGTCGAACGCGTGACGCTCCGGTCCCTGGACGAAGGGTCCTGCCATTCCGAAGAAGCCGACGCCGTGTTCATCTTCATCGGAACGCGTCCGCGGACGGACTGGCTGCCCTCCGGCGTCCTTCGCGACGCGAAGGGATTCATTCTCACCGGCCGCGACCTGATGGCGGCCGAGGCCTACCCGCGCGTCTGGAAAGAGCCGCGGGAGCCGTTGCTCCTCGAAACCAGCGTTCCGGGCGTCTTCGCCGCGGGGGACGTCCGGGCGGGTGCGATGAACCGCGTCGCGTCGGCTGTGGGCGAAGGCTCGATGGTCGTGCGCCTCGCGCACGAATACCTCGCGCTGACCTGACCCGAGACGGCTACTTCGAGCTCGAAAGCAGCCGGTTCAGCTCCTTGCGCACGTCCTCCATGTCCACGTCGTGGTCGGGCTGCGTCCAGAGGACCTTCCCGTCCGACGAGCGGATGACGAGGCCGTGGTTGCCGAAGCCGAGCGACCGGACGAGCTTCTTGTTCTCGGGCGTCGTGGCGTCGGCGTTCTCGCCGCGGACCTTCCCCTTGTACTCGGCCTCGAGCCCGCTCACGGCGGGTTTGATCCTCGCGCAGACGGGTCAGCCGGGGAGGTAGTAGTAGGTGACTTGCAGCGGCGCCGTGTCGGCGAGGACCGCGGCGGCCGAGAGCAGAAGCAGCACGGCGAAAACGAGGACGCGGCGGGATTGCATCGGAAGACCATACCACTCGAAGCGGAAACCGGAGCCATCGCAACTCGGCCAGGTTTCGCGAAGGCCGTCAGTCACCGCGGCTCTCCATTTCCGACGCCATCGCCGGGCGAAGGAGGGACCACAAGAACCAGACGCATTCGAATGTCGGAGGAACGGAGAGCCCTGCGTTGCTCCGGAGTGTATCCCTCGTATTGATAGGGCAGAAATTGAAGGGGGTGGGACCTCGCAAGGAGGACAGGGCCCGCCGAGGTTGGCATGGGGGCCGGGGTCGGATAGATGTGTTCGGCGTAAAGCAGCAGAGTCGGCGCATTCGTTCGGGCGGACCAAAGCCCAGCGAGGCGCCTGAACTCCGTCGGGAAGACCTGCGTGAGCGGAGCATGAAAATTCACGACTGCCTGCACGAGGACCGCCGCGAGCACTGCGGCGACGGCGAGGCGGGTTCTGCGCGTCCTTGCCCCGATTCTTTCGAGGGCCGCCGCGGTCAGAATGCATGCAAACGGGACGAGTTGCCGAGACAGCCTCCCATAGACCACCATCCTTTCCATCCCTGCCGACATCAGGACCAGTCCGCCATAGAGAACGCCGATCCCGGCAACGCCGACGATGAATGCTTCGGCGCGCGGGCCCCGGATGACCCTCCACACGCCGTAAAGCAAGGAAATGGCCCAGAGGAGTGCGATCGAATGTTCGGCGTGCCAGAAGTAGGCAAATGGCAAGCTCCACCCCTCGGAATAACGACCCTGTGACACCATGTGTGAGAAGGCGCTCCACTGCTTGAGGAGATGACCGTCCTCGGTGGCATCCGCGCCGAAAATCGCTAGGATCGGAACGGCAAGCGCGCCAGCGGCGACAATCGCCTTCGTCGCGCTCGAGCGCCACGTTCGCGGTTGGTGGAAGACATGGGCCAACAGAGCGAAACCGGCGAGGAGCCAGTAGCCGTTGTAGGTCAGGAATGCGGCGCAGGACAGGAAGCCGCACAGGATGGACGGGCGCAAGGAGGGCGAATCCTGCAATCCGACATACAAGGAAGACAGCCCGAAGGCCATCGCCGCATCGTAAGGAAGCAGATGCCGGGAATAGTAGAGATTCGTGGTCGCGACGGCGAGAAGGAATGCGCCGAGGCAGGAGGCTCGCTCGGTCTCCCCTATTCTGCGCATCAAACCGTAGACGAGCAGGACGCTCGTGACCGAGAAGAGCGCGAAGAACAGGGCTGGAATCCGCGCGTCCGGTCGCGTGACGAGCTCGAGAGTCGCCGGAAGCATCCCGAGAACACCGAAAAAGAGATGGTCGGCTTGTGTCAACTCCAGACGAGCGGAGCTCCAGTTTCGGTTACGAATTGCGTCGATCGCGAGACGAGAGCGCTCGTAGCGGCTCTCGTCCGGCCAGAAGTTCTGCCCTCCGGACAGGACGAGCAAGATGCGGAGGAGCAGCGATATCGCCACAATGCCGAGCAGGAGCCTGGAAGCGGGCGACTCCTTTTTCCTGGCTGCGTGCGCGACCGAGCCGGAATCCACGGAACCCAGACTATCCAAGAACGGTCGCCGAGAGCCGGAGGGCTTACATTGCTCCTGGCTTCTCGCCGATGTCATCGGCGGCCGGCGCGAAAGCATCGAACAGCCCCATTCGGGACGCGCGGAGCTTTCGAGCCGCGGACCTCTTGGCGGGCTGTGCGCTACGGTCGCACGCCGCTGCGAGGTTGTTCAAGGCGTCGCCGACAGTCAGTCGGGTATCCCTATCGCTCAGAAGCTGGAGGGCGCTCGGTTGTCGGCCTTCCATCACGTAATAATGCAGCTGGGGAAACCCGCCGTACTCCGCCAGCGCGGCCGAGCGGCTGAAGACCAACGCCGATCGAACTGCGGCCACCGACCGCTCCTTCGACATTCGGCTCATCGAACCCCGGCCAGCGGCGAGGAAACGGGGTCGGATCGAAAACGTCTCGCCCGCGATGGCTCCGTCCTGTCGGCGGCGACGGGAGCGACCTCCGGGTGAAGCGTCGAGAATGAGGACAGGTAGTCCCGACTTGGTTGAATGGTCATCCTCTCGGCGCACTGCGAGCATCTGGCGGTCCCATCCAGAGCGACGACCGTACGGTTGTCACGACCACACTGCGCGCATTTCCAGGTTTTCAGGGCGTGTTCCACGAAGCACTCACTTTCTGTTTCAGCGACCCCGAGTGACTTCGCCGCGGCGAGCTTCGACGCCACCGCCACGAGTTGGAGGCGGCGCACATCCGCGACCAGCGGGTCCTCGAAGCGGACCCGGGCTTTGACTTGTCCTCCGATCGACGAAGCCGCGTCCGCAGTCCAACGGCGGAGGACCCTCCCCATCTTCGGTCTCTCGGACTGGAGGCGCATGCGGTCTGAGCAGATTTCGCACTCGCGTGTCTCCCAAACGGGCGCGATCCTGGTCGAGCCACACTTCTGGCAGTTCCACTTTCCGAGCACATACTTCATGAGGCCGCTCGCTTTCGGCCGACATCCGCGGCGGGCTCTCGACTTGTCGGTGGGATCCGGAGTCGTCCGTCGGAGGGAATCGGAGCAACAACCGTATCACATCATGCCGGCGAAGAGCGGCCGCAGCTCTCGTGATAGGCTGGATTCGTTCGTACTTCGCTAGGCAGCCTGCCAGACCGGCGATCTGACAGCCCCAACGAAAAGCGAGACGGTTGAGCGACGGGACCTTCCCGCCGGGATCAGCCGCCCGAATTGTGGGTTTTGTGGCCGACATGGTCACGAAAGGACGGTCGAGATGCGCAGGAACTGGATCACGAAGACTCTATTGGGGCTCGTCGCTCTCCTGCTGTTGACATCCGCCGCTTCGGGTCAGTCGGCGCCTGGAGACCGGGCTCACGCACAGACGGTCGGCACCGAGAAAGATCAGGTTCTCGCGCTTGTGTGGCGTTATCACAGAGACGGACCAAGTCTGAAAGCCGCCGTCGCTGAGATCATCGCTGCGGAAAAAGCGCTGGGCCACACGATTACGGACGAGCTCTGGACGGCGGACCGCTCTCCGACTATGGAGCGCGGCTCCAACGGCCAGCCGAGGGGCAACTGGTATGTGGTGCAGAGCTACTCGAAGGACGGCGTCAGCCAGGTCGCTCAGTGGATCGTCGATCCTCCGTCGGGTGGCGGCGCGGGTGTCTCCGAATTGTCCGCATATGCGCTCCGAATCCAGAATTCGCCGGATGCGGGTGCTGTCGAACGAGCGGCCATGCAAATTGCCGAGCATGGAAGCGGCTGGCTGGCGAAATCCGTCGAAGCATCGCCTTCGGAGCTGAGAGACCTGCGCAACGCAGGATCCGCCAGAACTCAGGCAATCCAGGCTGTCCTGATGGAAGCGGCCATGAATCAGGTGATGCAGCGGTGGGGTGTGAAGCGTTACTTCGACGTCACGCTGCCTGCGAAGTTGAGCGGGAAATCCCCCAGGCGCTCTTCCTCGTCCGGGCTCGTGGAGGTGGCCTATCGAGTGCCCAACCGTTACTCGGCCTCCGGAGCCTCGTTCATGGCTCCTGCCACGCCGGTCGACGGCAAGCCCGGATACTGGCTCGTCACCGCCACTTGGACCGTCGATGGACGGCGATCGGAAGCGGCCTGGATCTCCAACCCGGAGAACGGAATCGTCGATCCGGCCAATGCCGAAGCGAAGCAGATCGACGCCGCCCTGAGGGCGACCGAGAACTCGAAGTAAAAGGGGTCGGGAGAGCAGAGGATCCAGGTTGAGACGCCTCGCTCGCTATCGTTGGAGAGTGTGAGAGGGAGTGAGTCGTGAACCGCGTAGGAATCGACCCTGCGAGAAGTTCACAACCGGTCAGTCGGTGCGAACACACACGATAGGGGCCGGGCTGCTCCCGGTCGTGAGCACGTTCGGCGTCCTCTTCGGGTGCGTCCCCCTGCTCGTCGGGTGCTCGCGCACCTCGCCGGCGCCGACCGCGTCGTCAGGGACCAGCACGACCCCGCAACCCGGCTCCGCCGCGGGCTCGTCGGCGCTCAAGCCGATCAACCAGGCTGCGCTGCAGACGATGGTGGACACGAAGGCCCGGGAACTCATGGTTCCCGGCGCCGTGGTTCTCCTGCACACACCCCAGGGCGAGGTCGCGATCACCTACGGCACCACGCGGCTGGGCCGTACGACCCCGCCCCGCGCCGACACCCACTTCCGGATCGCCTCGAATACCAAGACGATGACGGCCGCGGTGATCGTGCAACTGGCCCAGGAAGGCAAGCTCAGTCTCGGCGATCCCGTCTCGAAGTACGTCCCGGGCGTGCCCAACGGCGACAAGATCACCATCGCCGAACTGCTGGAAATGCGGAGCGGCCTCTACAACTACACGGATGCCCCCGAAGTTTCGGAGAGCATCGACCGCGATCCCACCAGAGTTTGGACCCCGGACGAACTGCTGGCCATGGCGTTCGCGCGCCCGCCCAACTTCCCGCCGGGCACGGCCTTCGAGTACAGCAATACCAACTACGCGCTGCTCGGCCTCGTCGCCGAGCGGGTCGACGGCAAGCCGCTGGCCCGGGCGATGCAGGACCGGTTGTTCGGACCGCTGAGCATGCAGGGTACGGCGCTGCCCGCACGCCCCGTGAACACGATCCCGGAACCGTACTCGCATGGCTACCTGTACGGCAGCTCCTCGGTCGCCCTGGTCGGCGAGCCGCCGTACTCGCCCGCCGTTCAGGCCGCAGCCCGGGCCGGGACCCTCCAGCCAAACGACTACACGGATGTGAACCATTCGTTCGCCGAGGCGGCCGGAGGCGTCATCTCCACCGCCAGCGATCTCGCCACCTGGATCGAGGCACTGGTCGCGGGCCGCGTGTTCAATGCCGCGTATCAGCGCCGCTGGCTCGACAGCCTGCGGCCCGAGGACCCGAGCAAGCCTGACGGTCAGCGATACGGGTACGGCATCAGCCGACTGCGCTGGGGACCGAACGCGATGCTCTTTCACGGCGGTGAGACGGCGGGTTACAACTCCTTCATCGGATACGACCTCACCAACCACGTGGCGCTCGTGATTTGGACCAATCTGCCCGTATCGCTCGACGAAAAGCCGACGGCCAATGCCCTCATGCTGAAAGTGCTCGATCAGATCTACGTGGTGTCGCCGTTGACGCCTCTCTCATCGCCGACCGCCTCGCCTTAGTGGCTTCGCGGGAAGGCGTGGGAGAGGGAAGTCTGATGAGCCGTGCAGCACTCGAAACCGACGGGAAGTTCACAACAGGAAACGAGTTGGATGCGGGTGTCCGAGTCTCGTGTCCGAGTGCTCGGTGATTACTTGAATCCCACACGCCGCAGAAGACTCTGAAATCGCGGGTCCGACCGAAGGGAGTCAAACATGGGCTGCACCTTGAGGTCGGTGGCCCAGGGGTCACGTTCCTCGTTGGCTCTCTCGAGCCACAACATTGCCTGGTCTTTCTCCCCCAGGCCGGCAAAGACGATGGACACCGCTGCAGGAGACAGGTAGTGCTCCTTCGAGGTCGCCTCCAGTCGCTCGACGACCTCGAGCGCCTCCGCCCGACGGCCGGCAACCGCATAGGCGTATCCCAGGGACCCGAGGACCACGCCGCCACCCGAGAGCTCGACGGCCATTCGAAGCTCGCCGATGGCATCATCCTTCCTATTCATCTGCATCAGGGCGAGCCCCAGGAGCCAGTGCGCTCGGAGGAAGTTCGGATTCATGTCGAGCGTGCGCCGGAACCATGAAGCCGCTTCTTCGTCGCGCCGAGCCACGTGAAGGGCTTGACCCACGTTGATATTGGCCTCGAGCGAAAGCGGATCGATCTCCTGACCCCGTTTCGCTTCCTGGATTGCTTCGTCGAATCGGCCCATTCTTGCCAGGAAAACCGAATAGGACCGATACGCGCTCGAGTAATTCGGATTCCTCTCGATCGCCGTTTGGAACTGAGTCTCGGCTGTCGTCCAGTCTCGTTCGAAAACAAAGGTCTCCCAGGCCAGCGGAACATAGGGCTCTGCGAGCGCCGGATCGAGCTCCAAGGCCCGCGTCGCGGCTGCCTTCGACTTCGGAAAGGCCTCCTTTGGAGACAGCACGCTGATCGCCGAACTGCCAAGCCGGGTGTACGCATCCGCGATTCCCGCGTAGGCCAGGGCAAAGTCCGGCTGAATCTCGGCGGCCCGGTTGAAGTCCTGGAGGCTCTTCAGCGAATCGGCGGCGGTGCCTCCGAACAAGTGATAACGGCCTTTCAGGTACGCCTCGTACGCCTCCGGATTGACCGCCCTGTTGACCGCGAGCCGCAAGCGCTCCTGCGGCGTCAGCGTGACCCCGATTTCGGCGGCGATCGCCCCCGCCACTTCGCTCTGCAGCGCGAGAACGTCGCGCAGCTCCCGCTCGTAGCTCTTCGCCCAGAGATGCTGGTCCGTCGAGGCGCGCACCAGCTGCGCGGTGATGCGCACCCGCGAACCGCTGCGCTGCACCGAGCCTTCGAGCACGGCATCGACGTTGAGCTCGCGCCCGATGTCCGGCACCCGCTTCTTCGTTCCCTTGTAGCTCATGACCGACGTCCGCGAGATCACGCGCAACGAACGGATCTGTGCGAGATCCGTGATCAGCTCCTCGGTCATCCCGTCGGCGAAGAACTCCTGCTCCGGGTCCTTCGAGAGGTTGTCGAGAGGCAGAACGGCGATCGACTCGATCTTGCCGCTTCCCCCCGACCGGCCGAACAGCCGGTCCCGCGATCCCCGGACGTTCACAGCGAGAAAGACCACGACCGCGGCCAGGATGATTGCCGCCGCCGCGAGGGGCCACTTCGCCCGTGGCCCGCCTGGCGCCGAATCGAGGGGAACCGCCGATCCCCGGATCGTCTCCCTCAGCGCGAACGCCAGGTCTCGCGCCGACTGGAACCTCTCGTCGGGACTCTTC
The DNA here is from genome assembly GCA_046725935.1 of Acidobacteriota bacterium. Lineage (GTDB taxonomy): Bacteria > Acidobacteriota > Thermoanaerobaculia > UBA5066 > Gp7-AA6 > DAHUXD01. The sequence goes on from JBKOZO010000021.1 coordinate 9,526, forward strand.
TCGAGGCACCGCTCGATGACCCGAGCGAGCCCGGGCGGCGCCGCCCCCGGCGGCGGCGGGGTATCGCGAAGGATCGCCGCCATCGACTCCCCTACGGTGGGCGCCGCAAAGGCTCTTCGTCCCGCAACCATCTCGTACAGCACGCATCCGAATGAGAAGATGTCGCTGCGCGCGTCGGCCGCGAGCCCCCGAACCTGTTCCGGCGACACGTACCCCGTGGTACCCATCAGCGTCCCGGGCTCCGTCGAAGCCGGAGCCGATGTTGTCGTCGGCGCCGAGGTTTCCGCCGTCGTCGAAGCTGGCCCTTCCAGCCGCGCCAGGCCAAAGTCCAAGATCTTCACGCGCCCGTCGGACGTCAGGAAGATGTTCTCGGGCTTCAGGTCTCTATGGACGATTCCCTTGGCGTGCGCTGCGGCCAGCCCCTCCGCCACCGCGATCCCAATCTCGATCACCTTGGGAGGGGCCAGCGTCTCCCGCACCAACCGCTGCCGCAGGGTGTCGCCCTCCAGGAGCTCCATGACGGCATACACGATTCCGCCCGAGTGGCCGAAATCGTGCAGCGCGAGAACGTTCGGATGCGAAAGAGAAGCGATGACCTTCGCCTCCCGCTCGAACCGCGAGAGCGCCGGCGGTGAATCGGCTGTCGCCTCCGGCAGCACCTTGATCGCCACTTCCCGCTCGAGCCGCGTGTCTTTCGCCCGGTACACCTCCCCCATTCCGCCCGCGCCGATCGGCGCCAGGATCTCGTAGGGGCCGAGCCGGGTCCCGGCAGGGAGTGTCATTGCGGCCGCAAACGGAACTCTACAACCCGCGCGGGAATGCGATTCGGAAGAGTGGTGAGCCGTGTAGGACTCGAACCTACAACCTAGAGATTAAGAGTCTCTTGCTCTACCAATTGAGCTAACGGCCCACTCGGGGCGCGGAGAATAACCGATTGGAGCGCGGCCGGGCAAGCGCGTTGTCCTCTCGAGCCGAGGACGGGATCCTTCGTCGCTGCGCTCCTCAAGATGACGGCTTCCGGTTATCCGCCCCCCACCAGCTCCACGACCTCGAGCTCGTCGCCTGAGGCCAGGCGCGTCTCCGGATATCGGGCCTTCGGCACGATGTCACGGTTGCGCTCGACGGCGACGCGCGGGGTCGAGACCTGCAGGCTCCGGAGAAGATCCGCCACGGTCGCGCCTTCGGGAACCCGGCGCTCCTCGCCGTTGACGGTGATGGACAGCTCCGCGCTCATCGCCGCTTGATGGGGTACTGGATCTCGGCGCTCGCGTCGGGAGCCGTAACGCGGATGACCGCCGCGGCCATCCCGTTTCCGCCGGCCGGGATCATGAAGGACATCGGGCACGAGCCGTCCGACGCGGTGCGGCCCTGGAACACGGTGGCCGCGCGGGCGGACGTGGAGAGGATCCGCACCTGGACGAGCGCCCCCTGGACGGGCCTCGCCGGCGAACCCGACGCGGCCTTCAGCTTCGTCTGCACCGAGCGGCCGGCGACGAAGTCGGGAGCCGGCAGGAGCGACAGCTCGATCTCCTCCGGCATGTCGTCGGACGAGAGGTAGTCGAGGATCATCTGATCGAGGCTGCGGTCCGAGACGCCCGCGGCGGGCGTGGCGCGGGAAACCGCCGCGGCAGGCGCAGCCGCCGCCGCGGCCTTGTCCGCCTTGGAGATCTTGCCGGTCTTCTCCTTCTCGGGCCTCTCCGTCAGCGTCGCCGCCTCGAGCGACGTCGGCGACATGCCCTCCGGGATCTGCACCGAGCCGTTGGGACCGTCGAACCGGCCCCGCTGGATCGCCGCGATCATCGTCCGGTGCTGCTGCTCCATCAGGTCCTGGATCGCGTGGTCGTCGCGGCCGGCTTTGACGACCTCGGCGTACGAAGTGCGCTTGGTCGCCAGGATCTCCCCCCCGACGTACACGAGGGATTCGACGTACGGATTGGCCTCGCCCTTGTCTTCGGTCTGGATGTGGAAGACACGGTTGCGATGCTTGACGTCGGTGTTGAAGCCCGTAATCACGACAGCCGGGAATTGTAGCGCGCCGTCGCGCGCCGCGCCTCGCGGCGGCCTCGCGCTCAGAGCAGCTCGAAGCGCGCCGTGAACTATCTGAGCATCGGAGGCGGTGGGCGAGCGCACGCCGCGCAGCCGCTCGGGTTCCCTTTCAAGCGGGCAGTGACTTCGGTCACGTATTCGAGATGGGTGTAGCCCGAATCCGTTTATTCTTGAGGCGATGCGGCGCGCGCGTTCGGCCGGAGCCTGGCGCAGAGCGCTCCTGCTGGTGGTCTTCACCCTCTCGGGCGCGAGCGGGTTGATCTATGAAGTCCTGTGGACGCGGCGGCTGACCCACATCTTCGGGTCCACGACGCTGGCCATCTCGACCGTCCTCGCGGCGTTCATGGGGGGACTCGCCCTCGGCAGCGTCCTGCTGGGAGCCTGGGCCGATCGAAACCGGGATCGGGCGCTGCGCGGCTACGGTGTGCTCGAGATCGCGATCGCCGTCCTGGGGGTCGCGATTCCCTTTCTGCTGAAAGCCGTTCAGGCGGTCTACCTCGCCGTCGCGCCGGCGCTCGAGACCGTGCCGATGGCGTTTTTCCTGGTCCAGTTCGTTCTCGTCGGTGCCGTGCTTGCCCTGCCCTGCGCCCTGATGGGCGGGACGCTTCCGATGCTCGCGCGCTGGCTGGTCGGACGCGAGGAGGAGATCGGCGGACGCATTGGCGCGCTCTACGCCGCCAACACGCTGGGAGCGTTCGCGGGCACGGCCGCCGCGACATACGGACTCCTGCCCCGCACCGGCGTGCGCCAAGGCGAGCTCGTGGCGGTGGGACTGAACCTGCTCGCCGGGCTGGTCGCGCTGGCGATGGCGGCGAAACCGAGTCGGGAGTCCCAAGTTCCAGGTCTCATGCCGGAGGAGCCTGCGACGGAGATCCGTCCGTGGCGCGATGCGCGGCCGATTCTCTGGGCGACGTGTCTGTCGGGATTTGCCTGCATGGTCGACGAGGTGGCGTGGGCCCGGCTGGTGAGCCTCGTGTTCGGAAGCTCGGTCTACGCGTTCGGGTTGATGCTCCTGTTGTTTCTCGGCGGCATGTCGATCGGCAGTGCGATCTTCGCGCGCCTGCGCTCGGCCGACCCGGCGCGGGTGCTGGGAGTGGCACTGGTCGCCAATACGGCGGCTTCCCTTCTCGGCATCGCCGCGGTGCCGCACCTCACCGCCGTCTTCATGCGGGGCTTCCCCGCCGTCCGGGACTCCTTCGCGCTCCAGCAGTGGCTTCAGATTCTGGAGACCGCGCCGGTGCTTCTGCCGTTGTCGGTGCTCTTCGGCATCGCGTTTCCGGCGGCCGTCGCGGCGGTCTCGGACGTTCCGGGCATGGGCCGCGGCGTGGGACGCGTCACCGCGTGGAACACGGTCGGGACGGTGGGAGGCGCGTTCCTCGGCGGCTTCGTGCTGATTCCGCGCATCGGGCTTCGCGCGACGCTGACGGTCGGCGCCGCCGCGGCGGCCGTGGGAGGCCTGCTCGTTTTGCGGCGCTCGGGATCCGCCGCGTGGCTGCGAGCGGGACTCGTGGCCGCCGGGATCACGCTGCTCGCCGCACTCGTGCTGCCCGCATGGCCGAAGGCGGACCTGACGGCCGGTGCCGGCTTCTACGCCGCGCTGTACGGCACGACCCAGGGGCTGGAAGCGGCCGAGGGCCGCTCGGAGCTGCTCTTCTACAAGGACGGCATCGCGACGACGCTCTCGGTCGACAAGCAGGGCGAGCGCCGCTTCTACCGGTCCAACGGGAAGACCGACGCCTCGACGGACCCCGGCGACATGGCGAACCAGCTCCTGCTCGGCCACCTTCCGATGCTCCTGCACCCCGACCCGAAGGACGTCTTCGTACTGGGCCTCGGGACCGGCGTCTCGGCCGCTGCCGTGGCGCGCTATCCGGTGAAGTCCATCGACATCTTCGACATCGAGTCCGCATCGCGAGACGCGACCAAGCTCTTCACTCCCGAGAATCGCGACATCCTCTCGGATCCCCGCGTGCGCTTCGTGGTCGCCGACGGGCGCAACGCGCTCCTGGCGCGGAAGAAGACCTACGACGTGATCATCTCCGACCCGTCCGACGTGTGGGTCGCGGGCGTCGGCAACCTCTTCACGCGAGAGTTCTACGCGATCGCGCGCTCCCGCCTGAAGCCCGGCGGCGTGATGGTCCAGTGGTTCCACGGACACTCGCTCCCGCCCGAGCAGATGAAGCTGATCGTCGCGACGTTTCGGTCGGTCTTTCCGCACACGTCGTTCTGGCGGCCCAACCGCGGCGACGTCATCCTGCTCGGCACCGTCGAGCCGACGCCCTGGGACTTCGCGCGGCTCAAGCAGCGCGCGGCCACGGTCGCGGGCGTCAACGACGACCTGGTCCAGATCGGCTTCTGGCAGCCGCTGTCGATCTTCGCGGCCTTCGTCCTCGACGGCGACGATCTCTCGCGCATGCTCGCGGGAGTCGAGGGTTTTCACACCGACAACCGGCCGGTCGTCGAGTACCTCGCGCCGCGCGCGACCTACGACGACACCGCGACCGTGAACGACGTCGGCATCCAGGCCCTGCAGACCAAGCTGCTCCCGCCGATCTCCAACTTCGACGAGAAACGCGACTTCGACGCCAGAGCGAAGTACCTGCTGGGATTCGGAATGGCCTCGATCGGGCGAGTCGATCCGGCGATCCGTCTGATGGAGCAGAGCGTGGCGGATGAGATCTCGGACCCGAAGTTCCTCGTCGGGCTGGGAAATCAGTACCGCGCCAAGGGCTGGAACATCAAGGCGATGGCGGCGTACGCGCGGACGCTGGCCCGATCGCCCGAGGACGACGAAGCCGCGCGAAACCTCGCCGAGCTCCAGCGCGGCCAGGGTGACGACGCGGGCGCCGAGGCGACGCTGCGGGGGGCCCTGCAACGCGTCCCGGACAACGCTTCGCTGGCTCTGGCCGCCGGAAAGCTCCTCCTCGAGACGAGCCGCGGCGCCGCGGCCGAGCCCCTGCTCGCTCCGGCCCTGGCGAAGGAGCCTCAAAACGCAGAGCTCCACGTCGTAGCCGGGCGGGCCGTCGCCGCCGCCGGCCAGGTCGACCGGGCGAGGGAGATTCTGCGCAACGCCGCGACGCTCGGCCCGCAGGATGCGCAGATCCAGCGCGAAGTCGCCGCGGCGATGCTCGAGCTGGGAGACGCCGAGGGAGCCGCGGCCGCGTACGCGCGCGCCTGCGAGCTGGAGCCGGGAAGCGTCGAGGCGCACGCCGGACTGGCGCAGGCCTCTTTCCGGCGCGGAGACGTCGCCGCCGGGAGAGAAGCGAGGCGGCGCGCGCTGGAGCTCGACCCCTACAACTCGGCGATGCTCGCGCTGCCTGCGAACTAGCTAGGGATTCCCGCCGGGGGGGCGAGAGGGCGAAGGCGACGGAACGGCCCCCGGCGGCCGTTTTCGAAATACCAGGAACGTGTCCCGCGCGCTGCCGTCCTCCTGAAGCGTGCGGGTCTGCCGCGTCCAGGTCTGTCCGCCGTCCCGGAGCCTCCAGATCATGCGCTGGCGTCCGGCGCTCGGGTTCTCCTCGGTGCCGACGATCGCTTCGATCCAGAGCTCGCCGTCCTTGCCCCAGGCCGCCTGCACCGTTCCCCTCTGACGTCCGCCCAGGACCTTCTCGTAGGAGCGGCCGTCCACTACGATCTCCTCGGCGAGCAGTCGCCGGCCCTTTCCGCCGATCGGTTCGATCCAGATGTGATTGCCGGTCTGCCGCACACGGAGGACGGCGTCCTCCATCGCCTGCGAGACGCCCTGGCTCGCCTGCGGGTCCAGGACCCACTCCCCCGAGAAATTTGGCGGGGACGCGGCCTTCTTCGGGGCCGGAGTTTTCGTGGCCTTCGGCTTCGGAGCCGCCGCGCGCGTCGGCGCCGGCGTCTGCGCGGCGGCGCAAGCCGCCACGAGGAGCGTGGCGGCGACTCCGGCGAGCTTTCTCACGCTCTGGCCTTCTCGCGTGCGGCGGCCAGCGAACGCCGAAGGAACTGACCCGTGTAGGAGCCCTTCACCGCGGCCACGTCTTCGGGCGTCCCCTCGGCCACGATCCGGCCTCCGCCGTCGCCGCCCTCCGGCCCGAGGTCGACCACCCAGTCGGCGGTGCGGATCACCTCGAGGTTGTGCTCGATGACGATCACGGTGTTCCCCTTCTCGGTCAGCGAACGCAGAACGCCCAGCAGTTTCTGGATGTCGTCGAAGTGTAGACCGGTCGTGGGCTCGTCGAGAAGGTAGAGCGTGCGGCCCGTGGACCGCCGCGCCAGCTCGCGGGCCAGCTTGACCCTCTGCGCCTCGCCGCCCGACAGCGTCGTCGAGGACTGGCCGAGCTGGATGTACCCGAGGCCCACCTCGACCAGCGTGCGGCAGATGGTGGCGATCGCCGGAATGTTGGCGAAGAGCTCCAGCGCCTGCTCCGCGGTCAGCGCCAGGATGTCCGCGATCGACTTGCCCTTGTAGTGCACCTGGAGTGTTTCGCGGTTGTAGCGCTTTCCGCCGCAGACGTCGCAGGTGACGTAGATGTCGGGCAGAAAGTGCATCTCGATCTTGATCTGCCCGTCGCCGCAGCAGGCCTCGCAGCGGCCGCCCTTGACGTTGAACGAGAAGCGGCCGGGCTGGTACCCGCGGGCGCGGGCCTCGGGCGTCCGCGACATCAGCTCGCGGATGGGATTGAAGACGTTCGTGTAGGTCGCGGGATTGGAGCGCGGCGTGCGGCCGATCGGCGACTGGTCGATGTTGATGACCTTGTCGATCTCGAAGAGCCCCTCGATCTTGTCGTGCGCGCCGGGTTTCTCGGAGGCGCCGTGAAGGGCCCGCGCCAGCGCCCGATGAAGAATGTCGTTGACGAGCGTCGACTTGCCCGACCCGGAGACACCGGTCACCGCGGTCATCACGCCGAGCGGGAACCGCACGTCGATGTTCTTGAGGTTGTGCTCGCGCGCCCCGCGCACGATCACGGCCCTGCCCGAGCCGGTGCGGCGGACCTCCGGAACCGGAATCGCGCGCTCGCCCGAGAGGTACTTCGCCGTCAGAGACTCCGGGAAACGTTCGAGGTCGTCGGGAGGACCCTCGGCCACGATCCGGCCGCCGTGGACGCCGGCTCCCGGCCCGAGGTCCACGACCCAGTCGGCCGACCGGATGGTCTCCTCGTCGTGCTCGACCACGATCACCGTGTTGCCCAGGTCGCGCATGGAGATCAGCGTGTCGATCAGCTTGCGGTTGTCGCGCTGGTGGAGTCCGATCGAAGGCTCGTCAAGGACGTACAGGACGCCCATCAGCTTGGATCCGATCTGGGTCGCGAGACGGATGCGCTGCGACTCGCCGCCCGACAGCGACGCCGCCGTGCGGGAAAGGTTGAGGTATCCGATGCCGACGTTGTCGAGAAAACGCAGCCGGTCCCGGATCTCCTTGAGGATCTTGCCCGCGATCTCCCGTTCCCGCGGAGTCAGCTTCAGGTCCTCGAAGAACACGATGACGTCGGAGATCGTCTCGGAGGAGACCTCGTCGATGGACCTCCCGCCGACCTTGACGGCCAGCGCCTCGGGCTTGAGCCTCCGGCCCTTGCACGCCGGACACGGCTCGGCCGACATGTACGCCTCGAGCTCGGCGCGATGCTCCGGGTTCTCGGTCTCGCGGTAGCGCCGCTCGATCATGGGAACGAGCCCCTCGAAGGAGGAGCGCCAGTGATACTCGCCTCTCTCGGCGACGTAAGAGAACTTGATCTCGTCGTCCCCCGAGCCGTAGAGGATGACCTTCTGCGCGGCCTTCGGGAGCTTCGCGAAGGGCTGATCCAGCCGGAACTTGTAGTGCTTGGCGAGCGTCGCCATCTGGCGCGAGCGCCAGTTGGTCGAGCCGGGCTTGAGGATCGCGATCGCTCCGCCTTCGATGGACCTGTTGCCGTCGACGACCAGCCGCTCGGGATCCGCGCGGAGGTTCGTGCCCAGGCCCGAGCACTTCGGACAGGCGCCGTAGGGCGAGTTGAAGGAGAACAGGCGCGGCGTGATCTCGGTCAGCGACGTGCCGCAGTCGGGGCACGCATAGTTGGCCGAGAGGACCTCCTCGGGACCGTCCGCCACCGACAGGACGATCAATCCGCCCGAGACGCGCGCGGCCGTCTCGATCGAGTCGGCCAGGCGCTTGCGATACTCCTCGTCGCCCGGCGGCTTGGCCACGAGGCGGTCCACGACGATCTCGATCGTGTGCTTCTTCTGTTTGTCGAGCTCGGGAGGGTCGTCGAGATCCACGAAGTCGCCGTCCACGCGCGCCCGAAGGAACCCCTCCTTGACCATCTCGGCCATCTGCTTCTTGTATTCGCCCTTCTTGCCCGAGACGTACGGCGCCAGGACGACGAACTTGCTCCCGACGGGAAGCCGCAGCGCCCGCTCCACCATCTCCTGGATCGTCTGCGCCTGGATCGGCCGGCCGCACTTGGGGCAGTGCGGCTGCCCGATGGAGGCGTAGAGAAGCCGGAGGTAGTCGTAGATCTCGGTGACGGTGCCGACGGTCGAGCGGGGGTTCCGGGAGGTCGTGCGCTGCTCGATGGAGATCGCCGGCGAGAGGCCCTCGATCGAATCGACGTCGGGCTTTTCCATCTGTTCGAGGAACTGCCGCGCGTACGCCGACAGCGACTCGACGTAGCGCCTCTGGCCCTCGGCGAAGATCGTGTCGAAGGCCAGGGACGACTTGCCCGAGCCCGAGACTCCGGTGATGACGATCAGCCGGTTGCGCGGGAGGTCGAGCGAGACGTTGCGGAGGTTGTGTTGCCGCGCGCCGCGAATCCGAAGGGCGTCCATTTTGGGAGGCAGATTCTATAGGAGGTACTGTCATCCCGAGGAGCGGAGCGACGAGACAGCCGTCCACCGAAGGCAAGCCCACGGCCGTAGGCAACGTCGCGCGAAGCGCGGCGTTCATCCCGTCCTCATACGTGGGTATGGCGCAACAGTCCGGGATCCCTCGCTGCGCTCGAGATGACCGTCTCATGCCACGTACTAGTATTCCCGCACCGTGTTTTCCTCGGCAGACGCCAAGTTCGTCGTCCTCGCGTTCTCTTCGCTCTTCTCGGTCATCAACCCGATCGAGGCCGCGCCCATCTTCGTCGCGATGACGGCGGGCGCGCCGCAGGAGCGGCGGAGGATGGCGTTCCGGGCCTGTCTCGCCGCGGCTTTGATCCTGGCGCTCTTCGCCCTGACGGGAGGCGCGATCTTCTCCTTCTTCGGCATCACGCTCCCGGCGTTCCAGATCGCCGGAGGCATTCTCTTCACGAGCATGGGCCTGGCCACGCTGCGCGATGACGACCGACACGATCGCGTCGAGCAGGCCGACGCTGGCCCGAAGCGGGATCCCTCGGTGGTGCCCCTGGGGATGCCGCTGATCGCGGGCCCCGGCGCGATTTCCACGGTCATGGTTCTCGTCGGACAGGCGCGTGACGGAGGTCACAGGGCGGCGCTCGCCGTGGCGATCGCGGCCAACATCGTGCTCACGCTCCTCATCCTGCTGGCCGCCCCGGCGATCGTGACGCGGATCGGCGAAACCGGGCAGCGAATCGTCTCGAAGATCATGGGGTTGATCACCGCCGTCATCGGCGTGCAGTTCGTCTTGAATGGAGTCGAGAGCGTCGCCTTGTCCATCCTGAAGACGGCCCGGACGTGAGGCCATGGGGTGCGCGCGACCTGTCCTTGCGAGCAGCTGAAGCGAGGCGAAGGACAGGAGACGTAAAGCCCTGACGTCCCTATAATTACGGCAACGCGATGAGTGTTCCCGTCCGGGCACTGCTGGTGGATGATTCTGCGTCCAGCGAAGCGCTGGTTCTCGCCGAACTGCGCAATGGAGGCTTCGACCCGACGCTCGAGCGGGTGACCACCCGGACAGGTCTGGAGGCCGCTCTCGGCGGCGCAGCGTGGGACGTCGTTCTCTCCGACCTCTTCGCCGCGGAGCTCGACGCATTCGAGGCGATCGCGCTGCTGAAGGAGCGGGACGTCGACATCCCGTTCCTCATCGTCTCCGAAACCCTCGGGGAAGAGACCGCGGTGCGCGCGATGAAAGCCGGGGCCCAGAGTTGCATTCCGCGCGCGAGCCTCGCGCGGCTCTGCCCCATCCTCGAACGGGAACTGCGGGAGGCGCAGATCCGCCGGGAGCGGCGGCAGGCCCAGAAAGCGCTGACCGAGAGCGAGCTGCGCTTCCGCTCGCTGACCGAGTCGTCGCCCGACGCGATTCTGACGGTCGACGGCGTCGGGACCCTCCTCTTCGCCAACGGCGCGGCCGGCGCGCTCTTCGGCTACCCCGTCGCCGCTCTGATCGGCCAGGCCGTCACGTCGCTCGTGCCCGACTATCGCCCGCGGCGGTCGCGGGAACCGGGAAGCTCGATCTCCCGGCACGGCGCGACGGGACGCCACGCCGACGGCCGGACGCTGCCGCTCGAGCTGGCATTCGGCGAGCTCGTCCGCGACGGAAAACGCCTGACCACGGTGTTCGTCAGGCCCGCCGGCGAGGCGGCATCCGGCGAAGACGCGCTCCGCGAATCCGCGGAGCGCTTCCGCCGCGCGGCTATGCTCTCGAGCGACCTGATCCACGAGTGCGACCGCCAGAGCAACCGGATCGAATGGTTCGGCGACGTCGACGGCATCCTCGGCTACGCCAGGGGAGAGTTCCCGCGGACCATCGAAGGCTGGCAGAAGGTCATCCATCCGGAGGACCAGGCGCGCGTGGCCGCAGCCCTGGCGGCCCACTTCGAAACGGGGTCTCCGTTCTTCGAGGAGTACCGGGTCATGCGGCGGGACGGCACGATCCTGCACTGGCACCACTCCGGAACGATGCTGCCCAGCGCTTCGGGCAAGCCGGCGCGCTGCGTGGGGACCATCCGCGACGTCAGCGGGCGCCGCCAGATCGAGGAGGCGCTGCGCGTTTCGGAGAAGCGCTACCGCACGCTCTTCGAGCGGAATCTCGCCGGTGTCTACCGCTCGACCCTCGACGGGCGGATCCTTGACTGCAACGAATCCTTCGCGCGCATCTTCGGCTACTCCTCTCGCGAGGAGGTCCTCCGGCAGGCCGCGTGGGACTTCTACCAGAAGCCCGAGGACCGCGAGGCGGCCCTGGCCAAGCTGCTCGAGCGCCAGAGCCTGACGAACTACGAGCTCTGCCTCAAGCGCAAGGACGGAAGCCTGGTCTGGGTCCTCGAGAGCGAGAGCCTGCTCGAGGGCCCCGACGGGCGCCTGTCGGTGATCGAGGGAACGACCATCGACATCACCGAGCGCAAGCGCGCCGAGGAGCAGGTCAAGCACCTCGCCTTCCACGATCCGCTGACGAACCTGCCCAACCGCCTCCTCTTCAACGACCGCCTGACGCTGGCCGTAGCGCAGGCCCACCGCCACAACCAGAAGATGGCCGTGCTGTTCCTGGACCTCGACCGCTTCAAGGTCATCAACGACTCGCTCGGCCACTCCGTCGGCGACGAGCTGCTGCGCCAGGTCGCCGAGCGGATCCAGGAGCACGTGCGCGAGGGCGACACGGTGGCTCGCCTCGGGGGCGACGAGTTCACGCTGCTGGTGCCGGGAATCAACGTCGAGGAGGACGCCGCCAAGATCGCGAGAAAGATCTGCGACGCGATTCACGCCCCGTTCTGGATCGACGGCCGGGAGCTCTTCGTGACGACGAGCCTGGGCGTGTCCGTCTATCCCTCCGACGGCCACGATGCCGAGACTCTGGTGCGCAACGCCGACTCCGCGATGTACCGGGCCAAGGAGCAGGGCCGCGACAACTACCAGCTCTACACGCCGGCGATGAACGCCAAGGCGATCGAGCGGCTGTCGCTGGAGAGCCGGCTGCGGCAGGCCGTCGCCAACGACGAGCTGGAGCTGCACTTCCAGCCGTTCATCGACCTGAAGACGGCCGAGGTCCTGGGCGCCGAAGCGCTGCTGCGCTGGCGGCACCCCGAGCTCGGCCTGATCCCTCCGGGCGAGTTCATCCCGATCGCCGAGCTCTCGGGCCTGATCGTGCCGATCGGCGAGTGGGTGCTGCGCACGGCGTGCGCCGAAGCGCGCAAGTGGCATCAACAGGGATTCCAGGGGCTCACGGTCTCGGTCAACCTCTCCAGCCGCCAGTTCCAGCAGACCGACCTCGTCAGTCAGGTCACGCAGGCACTGGCCGAGACGGGCCTCGAGGCAGACAAGCTGGACCTCGAGATCACCGAGTCCAACGCGATGCAGAACGCCGAGCATTCGATCAACACGCTGTGGGGCCTCAAGAAGCAGGGCGTGCGCATCTCGATGGACGACTTCGGCACGGGATATTCGTCTCTGAACTACCTCAAGCGCTTTCCGATCGACCGCATCAAGCTCGACCAGTCGTTCGTCCGCGACCTTCCCGGAGACAAGGACGACGCCGCGATCGCGATGGCGGTCATCGCGATGGGGCGCAGCCTGGAGCTCGTCGTCATTGCCGAGGGCGTCGAGACCGAAGAGCAGCTGGCGTTCCTGAAGGGACACGAGTGCGACCAGCTGCAGGGCTTTCTCCTCTCGCGCCCGCTTCCCGGCGAGGCGTTCGAGACCTTCCTGAAGGAGAGCCGGGCGCCGCAGGCCCGGGAGGAGCGCTCGCGCTTCGCGCGAACTCACTAAGCCGTCCGGACTTCGGGTCGACTTCAGGTAGGATTCACTTCATGGAAGCTTTTGCGGTCAATTCCACGGAGCCCGTGCGCCTGAAATCCATCTTCTCGCCGGCCACGCCCGACGAACGCGAGCGGAACTTCGAGTCCTACTGGGCCTTCACGCACGGCCGCGACGGGGACATCCTCGAAGCCGACAAGGACCTGACCGTCAAGCGCGACATCCTGGCGCGTTTCCACGCCAATCCGGTGCGGTCGAAGAAGCCTCTCCCCGACCCCGAGCGCTTCTACCGCAACTACGTCAAGCTCGTGGACGATCCGCGGACGTTCGACCGAAAGACGCTGCTGTTGACCTTCCTCTACAAGTTCGCCCGCCACGAGTGGGCCGGCATCTCCTGCGCCTGGGACGCCACGCCGTCGATCACCCTCGCGAAACGGACCACCCAGCGCATCAGCCGCTACCACCTCTGCGAAGAGTTCAGCCACGTCCGCCTCTTCCACGAGATGTTCCGCACCTTCCATCTCGACCGGGTCGAGTGGGTGCCGCCGGGAAACGGGATGCGCCGCATGTACGCCGTCTTCTCGCGCTTCCCCGGCGTGCTCATGAACCCGCCGGCGTTCGTCAGCGAGCTGATGGGCCTGACTCTCTATCTCCACATCGACGCCGTTCTCGACGACGTCTTCGGCGACGAGCCCGAGGCCCGGGACCGCGTCCGGGCGTTGCTGCGCGAGATCATGACCGACGAGATGGCCCACGTCGGCCAGAGGCGCAACTACATCGGCTCCGTGGGCATCCACGTCGCGCGGGCCATGGTCGGACCGATGTTCCGGGCCTTCTACAAGGACCTGCCGGAGGCCAAGTACCTCTTCGACATCGAGCGCATGGTGGTCGAGGCGCGCGCGTTCCGCTACGCCACGATGCCGCCCGACGTCATTGCGAAGAGCTGGGTGCCTTCGTACTGTCAGGGTTGAGCGCGCGCGTCATCCGGATTCCGTCGCGCCCCAGGCCGTAGTAGTCGGGCAGAGGGCGAACCTTCCGAAACCCCATCCGCTCGTAGAACCGGATCGCGTTCGCGTTCTTTACGTCGACCTCGAGCCGCACGTCCCTGGCTCCGGCCGCCGCCATTCGCGCCCAGACCTCCGCGAGGAGCCGCTGACCCAGCCCGCGCCGGCGCTCCCCTCCGGCAATGTCGATCGTGATCAGGTGGCCGCGGCGTCCCGCGACGTCGCCGATGGCGAGGGCGACCATCTCTTCCCCCTTCTCCGCGACGAGACCGATCGCTCCTTCGCGAGACAGGAACGCGCGGATCTGCCCCCGCGTGTACGCGATTCCGGGCTCGAAACACGATTGATCCAGCTGGTGCATGGCTTCGAGGTCTCGCTGGAGGTCGACTTCCCGAATGGTGATCACGCTCTTGAGGCCCAGGAACCATTTACCGGCGCCGCATCTCCCGCTCGGCTTCCCGTTTCTGGTCGCGCTCCCGGATGGCATCGCGCTTGTCGTGCAGCTTCTTGCCCTTGACGAGCGCGATCTCCGCCTTCGCCCGGGGACCCTTGAAGTACAGGGACAGCGGCACGCACGCCACGCCTCGGGTCGCCACCGCCCCGGCCCATCGATCCAGCTCTCGACGGTGCGCGAGAACCTTCCGGTCCCGCTCCGGGAGATGGTTCGTCCACGAGCCGGAGGCGTAGGGAGAGATGTGGACCCCGACGAGATAGGCCTCCCCTCCCCGGAACTGGACGTAGGAGTCCTTCAACTGCGCCCTGCCGTCCCGGAGGGACTTCACCTCGGTCCCCGTCAGCACGAGCCCGACCTCCATGCGGTCGTCGATGAAGTAGTCGTGGAATGCCTTCCGATTGGTCGCCACGGTCCGGATCGAGTCGGCCGACGGCTTCACGCTGTGCGGCTTCATGGCTGGGCCGCGAGTCTAACCCGAGGATTCCGGCGGGCCTCGTGTGGCTGTCCAGCCACAGTGCTGTGCAACTTTCACCACTCCCATCTTCCTGGCCAGATTTCGGTCGTTTGTGCTAAGCTTCTCAACCGCAAGGGGATAGCAAAAGCTTCACACACCCCTTGAAATTGGCACTGTTACTGCGAGGGATCCGTTCGCGTAGACGAGGCATGAGACAGCAGGCAACTCTCCGAACTACGGTTTCCATCGAGGGCGTCGGACTTCATTCAGGCCATCCCGTCCGCGCCCACTTCCGCCCCGCTCCTCCCGACCACGGGCTCGTTTTCGTACGGCTCGAGCACTCCGCCACACCGATTCCGGCCCGGCTGGAGTCCGCGGCGACGTTCGATTACGCCACGACACTCAAGCGCGAAGACGTCTCGATCGGGACAGTCGAGCACGTTCTGGCCGCGGCGGCCGGCGTCGGACTGGACAACTGTCTGATCGAGATCGAGGGTCCCGAAGTCCCGATCCTCGACGGCTCGAGCCTGCCCTTCGTGCGCCTGTTCCACGCCGCCGGGTTCGAGCGGCAGGACTCCCGGGCCCGGCCACTGGCCCTCGACCGACCCGTGGAGGTGACACGTGAGGATCGCCGGGTCCTCTACGTACCCGACGGTCCCGGCCTGACCATCACGTACGAGATCGACTTCCCGCACCCGATCGTCGGCCGCCAGGAGATGACGTTCACGCTCCGGCCCGAAGAATTCGCGTCGCGCATCGCGCCGGCCCGGACCTTCGGATTCGCGCGGGACGTCGCCGAGCTGCGGTCGCGCGGTCTCGCCCGGGGCGGCAGCCTGCAGAACGCGGTCGTTCTCGACGACACCGGAATCGTCTCGGGACCGCTGCGGTTCCGCGACGAGTTCGTGCGGCACAAGGTCCTGGACCTGATCGGCGACCTGGCGTTGCTGGGTCAGCCTCTCCACGGACGGATCCACGCCCGGAAGGCCGGCCACGCGCTCCACATCGAGTTCGCGCGCGCGCTCCACGCGGCCGTCGCCAGCCCCTCCGCCGGCGTCGCGGAGACGGAGTCGGTGGACGAGCAGGCCTCGGGCATCTAATCTTAACCGTCGATTCCTTCCTGCGCTCCGCGGCGCCGCCGCGGTCGGCACGCGCCGGCAAGTCCCTGAAATGGCTTGCCGGCCGGCGCTGAGTCCGTAGGCCCAGTCGCTTCGGCCCGACTCGGCACCGGTCGGTGCGGGCCATAGAGGCCAATCGCCGCGTGCCGAGCGCGGCCGGCGGGCCGGCGTTGACTCGATACAATCCCCGCCGGATGCGTGTCCGGATGGGAGTTGCCGTCCTCGTGCTCGTGGGCCTCGCGGACGGCGCGCCGACGGCCGCCGCGAAGGACCTCCCCGTTCCGCGAATCAGCGTGCTCCGGATCGAGCCCCGCGGCCCCGACGTCATCATCAAGCGTTTCCACCTCGAGGGGGCCCTGAACCCGGAGCTCGCGCGCAAGATCGAAGCGGGCCTCGAGACGACCATCCGCTACGACATCCGGCTCTACCGCCAGTACCGCTGGTGGTTCGACTCGTTCCAGGAGGCGCGGATCTACCAGGTGACCGTGACTTTCGATCCGGTCACGCGCGAGTACGTCGTCGACGAGACGATGGACGCCAAGCCTCTGCGGCACTCGACCACGCGGGACTTCGAGGAAGTTTCGCGCACGCTGGCGGATGGCGAGAACCTAGTCGTGTTCCGCGTCGCCGAGGGCAAGCCGCGCCGCAACCTCTACGTCTCGATGCGTGCCACGTTCGACTCGCGCTACCTCTTCGCGTTCATTCCCGTCGACACGCGCACGGGCTGGAAGAAGTCGCGCAAGTTCGACATGCCGCCGGCGAGCCCATGAGCGCCCGGGACGAGTCACAGAAGCGCCGCCGGGACAACCGCCTGGTCGTCGGGCTCGCGCTGCTCGTCCTGATCGTCTGGTCCGCCGTTCGCGTGCTGGAGGAGCGGGCATCCGAAGAGACGTCCTCGGTCACGCGCGGCCTCCTTCTCTTCGTGCTCTCCTACATCAACGTCACGCTGATCGCGGCGGTCCGCTTCGTCCTCTGCCGCTCTGTGGTCAAGCTCTGGCTCGAGCGCCGCCGTGGCGGGCGGGGCTCGCAGTTCTAGACCAAGCTGCTGGTGACGTACATCGGCTTGACGGCGATCCCCATCGGCCTGCTCTTTTTCACGGCCACCGGGCTCATCGAGCGATCGATCGATCGCTGGTTCTCGTCGCCGGTCCGGGACGTGGTCGACCGCGCGCGCGCCGTCGAAGACACGGCCGAGAAGCGCATCGGCGACGAGGCCCTCGAGGACGCCCGCGCCCTCGCGGGAGTGCCCGGGGTCCCGTCGGACGACGCGCTGGAGCGGTTCCGGCGCGATCACCGGCTGGACTCGGCCGAGCTCTACCGCGGCGCAACCCGTGTGGCGGGGGCCGGAGGCGTTCCGCCGCTGCCGAAGGAGACGCTCGATGCCGCGCGGCAGCGCGGCGACGCGCTGAAGGTCGAGCGCCTGCCTGACGGAGCGCACCGGATTCGCGCGGCGGTCTTCGCCGGCGGCCAGATCTATTCGGCGGGCCTCCACGTCCCGGCCTCGGAGGCGCGCGCCATGGAGGCGATCGCGACGGCCTGGAGCGAATACCAGAAGCTGGAGCTGCGAAAGCCCTCGATCGTCGCGGCCAACGTCTCGAGCTTCCTGCTGATCACGCTCGCGATCCTCTTCGCTTCGATCTGGACCGGGCTGGCCCTGGCGCGGCGCATCACCGTGCCGATCGCCGCGCTCGCCGAGTCCACGCGCCGCATCCGATCGGGAGACCTCTCGGCCCGCGTGGACGTCCGGGCCAACGACGAGCTGGGTGTGCTGGTCGATTCGTTCAACAGCATGGCGGCCGGCCTGGAAGACGGCCGGGGGGCACTCCTGTCGTCGAACCGGGAGTTGCTCGCCTCCAACCTCCGTCTCGACGTCGAGCGGCGCCTTCTGGCGACCGTCCTGGAGTCGGTCACTACCGGCGTGCTCGCGGTGGACGCCGAGGGCCATTTCACGGTGTGCAATCCGGCGGCCCGCGCCCTGCTGACGCTTCCGCCCGACCCGCCGACGCTCGAGACGCTCCGTGCCCGGCCGGACCTGACGTCCCTGGCCGGAATGATCGAGGACGCGCGAAAGGGCCGGCTCGCCGGACACGCCCTGGCCGCCTCCGCGCTCGTCCTCGCGGGGCCGGAGGGAGAACGCCGCCTCGAGGTCGCACTCCGGCCGCTGGCGGCTCCCCCCGGCGAAGCCGGAGGCTTCGTGCTGGCCATCGAGGACACGACGCACGTCGCGCGCGAGCAGAAGCTGGCGGCGTGGAGCGAGGTGGCCCGGCGCGTCGCGCACGAGATCAAGAATCCCCTGACCCCCATCCGCCTTTCGGCCGAGCGGATGGCTCGCCGCCTGAAGACAGGCGACCCCGATCTGCCGCGGACCATCGAGCGCGGCACGCGGGTGATCGTCCAGGAGGTGGACTTCCTCAAATCGCTCGTGGACGAGTTCTCGAGCTTCGCCCGTCTGCCCGAGATGCGCCCCGAGCCGACGGATCTGGTGGCCCTGGCTCGGGCGGCGGTCCGTCTCTTCGAGGGAGCGCGGGAAGGCGTCTCGATCCGGGTCGAGTCGCGCCTCCCCGCAGGCGCGATCCGTGTGGATCCCGACCAGATCAAGCGCGCCCTGACCAACCTGATCGACAACGCGCTCGCGGCGTGCGGAGACAGCGGGGAGATCGTCGTCCGCCTGGCTGCGCGCGACGGCGGCGTGACGCTGGAGGTCGCCGACACCGGCCACGGCGTGCCGGCGCGGGACCGCGAGCGGCTCTTCCTGCCGGACTTCACGACCAAGGGCCGCGGCACGGGACTGGGCCTGGCGATCGTGTCGCGCATCGTCGCCGACCACAACGGCTCGATCCGCGTCGAGGACAACCGGCCGCGCGGCGCGCGGTTCATCATCGAGCTTCCCGCCGCGTGAAGAAGCGCCGCGTCCTCGTCGTCGACGACGAAAAGGCGATCCAGGAGACGCTGTCGGAGATCCTCGCCGACGAAGGCTACGAGGTCGCGGCGGCGGCGTCGGGGGAAGAGGGCCTGCGGCGGCTTCGCGATGAAGCGTTCGACCTCGTGCTCCTCGACGTCTGGCTGAAGGACCGCGACGGACTCTCCGTGCTCGAGGCCGCCGCCGACCGGCTGCGCGAGGTGCCGGTCGTGATGATTTCGGGCCACGGCAACGTCGAGACCGCGGTCCGCGCCGTGCGGCTCGGCGCCTACGACTTCCTCGAGAAGCCGCTGTCGCTCGAGCGCGTGATCCTGACCGCACAGAAGGCGATCGAGCGCCGCGATCTGCTGGCCGAGGTCGTGCGCTTTCGCGGTCAGAGCGAGGCGGAAGCCGTGCTTCTCGGCGAGTCGCTCCCGATGCGGCGCCTCCGCGACGAGATCGCCCGGGTCGCCGCCGTGGACGCGCGCGTGCTGATCACGGGCGAAAACGGCACCGGCAAGGAGCTCGTCGCGCGGGCGATCCACCGGGCGTCCACGCGCGCCGACGCACGCCTCGTCGAGGTCAACTGCGCCGCGATCCCGGAGGAGCTGATCGAATCCGAGCTCTTCGGCCACGTCCGCGGCGCGTTCACCGGCGCCACCGACGACCGCCGCGGAAAGTTCGAGGAGGCCGACGGCGGGACGCTCTTCCTCGACGAGGTCGGCGACATGTCCGCCCGGACCCAGGCCAAGGTGCTCCGCGCGCTCCAGGAGCGGACGTTCACCCGGGTCGGAGGCGCCCGCCCGATCTCCTCCGACGCGCGGGTCCTATCGGCCACCAACAAGGACCTCGCCGAGGAGATCCGCCGCGGTAACTTCCGGGAGGACTTGTACTTCCGCCTGGCCGTCGTGCCGGTCGCCGTGCCTCCCCTGCGCGACCGGGGCGACGACATCGCCCTGCTCGCCTCGGCGTTCCTGCGCGACGGGTCGGCGCGCTTCGGCCACCGGCCGAAGACGCTGTCGCCGGCGGCCGTGGAAGCCCTCGCGGAATACCGCTGGCCCGGCAACGTGCGGGAGCTGAAGAACGTGATCGAGCGCGTGGTGATCCTCTGCCCCGCCGATGAGGTCCGGCGCGAGGACCTGCCCGCCGAGATCCGGGACGCCGAGCTGTCGGCGCCGCTTCCGGCCAACGCGCCGCTGCGCGACGCCCGCGACGACTTCGAGCGGCGCTACATCCTGGCCGCGATCCGCCGCCATCGCGGCAACGTCAGCCGCGCCGCCGAGACGCTGCAGGTGGAGCGTTCGAATCTGTACCGGAAGCTGAAGGGGTACGGGATCGAGGTCGAGCGCGAGTAGGGCTCACTCCTCGAGCAGCTTCGTCTCGAGAACCTGATCGGGCGTGAACTTCTCGAGCCTCAGGTAGTGCTCGGCCGCGGCGAAGAGCGCGTCGGCCGGAGTCAGACCCACGATCTCCGAGCCCACGATCGCCACGCCGTGGCGCTCGGCCTCGGACCGCACGCACTCGAAGACGCGATGGAGCGGTGTCTTCTTGAAGTTGGTCATGTTGATGGAGACCTGGACCTGTCCGCGCTCGGCCAGCTCCACGCCCATCGCCTTGACGTACCGGAAGCCTCCGGACATGTAGCGGATCGCCTTCGCGATGCGGTCCGCGACTGCCAGGTCGCGCGTGTCCAGGTTGATGTTGTACGCGATCAGGAACGGACGCGCGCCCACCGCCACAGCTCCGGCCGACGGATGCGGCTCGCGAGGACCGAAGTCGGGCGCCCAGCGCGGGTCCTTCATCTTCTCGGCGAAACCTTCGAACTGCCCCCTGCGCACGTCGGCCAGATTGCGCCGGTGCTCGGCCGTGGCCGCCTCCTCGTAGAGGTACACCGGAACCCCGAAGCGCTCGGCGATCTCGGCGCCCGCTTCGCGCGCCAGCTTCACGCAGTCCTCGGTCGAGCTTCCGCGCAGCGGAATGAACGGCACGACGTCGACGGCTCCCATGCGAGGGTGCTCTCCCTGGTGCCGGCGGAGGTCGATCCGGGGCAGGACCGCCTCGAAGAGCGCCCGCACCCCCTGGCGGACCGCCGCGGCATCACCGACGAAGGTCAGGACGCTTCGGTTATGCGATGTGTCCGAGGACACGTCGAGAAGCCGGACGCCGGGCACATCCCGCACCGCGGAGGCGACGGCATCGATGACCGCGCGGTCGCGGCCCTCGGAGATGTTCGGGACACACTCGATCAGCGCGGGCAAGTCGGAAGTTCCTGACCGGGCAGTCTATAATCTCCTCCATAGTGAGAACCAAAATCGTACCTTCCCCCGTGGCCACGGGGAGCGCCGCATGAGCGCGGAACCGGTCTCCTATCCCGGCAACCCCTCGCTGCCGCGCGAGGTCCGGGACAAGATCCTCTCGACGTTCCGCCACACCCTGAACCTCTACAAGGAGGGGAAGGCCGACGACTGCGTCATCGGCTGCGACTTCATCCTGAAGATGGATCCGCGCTTCGCGCCGGCCCGGCAGCTCATGGAGAAGACCAAGAACCCGGCCGCTGGAGTCGACGTCGGGGCTCTGGAAGCGATCGTCGCGGCCACGCCCACCCGGCAGGAGCGCGTGGCGTCGGTCGACACCGACCGGTTGCTGGTCCGCGCGGCCGAGAGCCTGAACGCCCGCGACTTCGACGCCGCCATCGCGACGGCCGAGCAGGTCTTGAAGGTGCTGCCCGGAAATCAGGACGCCGGTGCGATCCTGGAACAGGCGCGGCAGCGCAAGAACGCGCAGCCCCAGTTCGAAGCGACGCGGCAGCGCGCCATCGCAGCCCTCGACGGGGGCCGAACGGCCGAGGCTCGCGCGGCGCTGGACAAGATGCGAGTCCTCGACCCCGAGCATCCGGCGGTCGCGCTGCTCGAGCGGCGCATCGCGACAGCCGCGGCTCCCGCCGCCGAGGAGGTGGGCGAGTCGACCAACCCCGGCCTGAATCTGGCCGAGATTCCGGACATGGCTCCGCCGGACGCCGAGCCCGTCGCGCCCAGCTCCGACGGCCTCGATCACCTGAGCCTCGATTCCCTCTCGCTCGACGAGCCCAGCCCCGCATACGTGCCGCCCCCGCGAAGCACGGGCGACTCGGTGACCGGCCCTCTTTCCCTCGGAAGCGACGCCCCGGCGGACATCTTCGGATCCGCGTCCGAGCCCGGGAGTCCCCCGAATCTCTGGAGCGAGGGCCCCTCGGAGGAAAGCCCCGGGAGCGGCTTCGGCCTCTCGACGTTCGAGGAGCCGGCGGCAGCCTCCGCGCCGGAGCCCAACTTTTCGGCGGCGGCTCCGGAGCCCTCGCCGCAGCAGGAAGTGGAATCGCTGCTGGCCAAGGGCGACGAGGCGGCGCGCCTCGGAAACCGGCAGCAGGCCATCGAGATCTGGTCGCGGATCTTCCTGATCGACATCAACAACTCCGAAGCGGTCGGCCGCATCGAGGCGGCGCGCAAGGAGATGGCCGAGGGAAACCGGCGTGTCGCCGAAGGCCTCCGGCGCGGACGCGAGAAATTCGAGGCGGGCGACTTCACCGCCGCCCGCGAGGCTTTCCTCGAGGTCCTCGCCCTCGACGAGAGCGACGCCACCGCGCGCTCCTACCTCGACCGCATCGAGCAGGAGCTGGCCCGCCCCTCGGCGGGGCTGGACCTGGCGCGAAAGACACCGGCGAGCGACATCCTTTCCGAAGAGATGGCCGAAGCGGCCGAGCCCTCGATCGCCGAAGAACCTGCCGCCGCGCCGAAAGCGGCGGCCGCCGCGAGGGCTCCCCGCCGTCCGATGGACCGGCGATTCCTTCTGGCCCTCGGAGGCGCGCTGGTCCTGGCGCTGGCCGTCGGCGGCTACTTCATGCTGCGCTCGGGAGGATCCAAGGCCGCCCCGGCTCGGGCCGGCGACGGGCCGTCGCTCGAGCACGCGACCGCTCTCTTTCGCGAAGGAAAGATGGCCGAGACGGTCGCCGAGCTGCGACAGATCGCGCCCGGACATCCCGACTATGCCCGCGCTCAGAAGCTTCTCGCTTCCCTCACTCGCAAGGCCGGAGAGCAGGCGGCCGCGGCCGGGGGCAGCGAAGGCGCGGCGGCGGAGACTGCGGCGTCGGCGCCGGCCTCGACCGGGCCTCCCCCCGAAGCCGTCCGCCAGCGGGAAGAGGCGGAGAAAGCGCTCAACGAGAAGCGCTACATCGACGCGCTGAAGAGCTTCAACCTGGCCGCGCCGGCGTATTCGCAGGACCCGAGCTTCACATCGCTCATGGCGTCGGCGTCGGAGAAGGTCAGCGAGCTCACACCCGCGGTCAAGCTCTACAACGAAGGCGAGTACGAGACCGCGATTCCGATCCTGTGGCGGATCTTCCAGGCGGACCGGGCCAACCAGGACGCCCGGTCCTATCTGCTCCGTTCCTACTACAACCAGGGCATCGCCCAGCTCCAGAACGGTCTCTACGCCAAGGCGGCCGAGAGCTTCGGCGAAGTCATCGCGGTCGACCCGAACGACACGGCGTCGGCGCGCCACAAGAAGTTCGCGGAGCGCTACGGCAAAGGCGATCTGGATCTGATGGGCCGCATCTACGTCCGGCACATCCAGCAGCGGCCGTAGCAGGAGAGCCGGGGCCGTGAGGGAGACCGGAAGCCCGCTCGACGATTTCCCGATCCACGGCGACGCCGCCGGCGTGGAGCTCGCGGCGGTTCCCGAGGTCGAGGCGCCCTCGCCCGTCTCCGGCCGCGCGGCTCCGCTGTCGGCCCGCGTGACGGCGTCGGCCGCCGACGCCGCGTGCGTGCTGCTCCTGACAGCGATCGCGATCCTCGGCGCGCGCTTCGTCACCGGCGAGAGCCCGAGCCCTGCCGGGCTGATCTGGACCGCCGCCTTCGCGGTCTTCCTGTCCTTCTTCGCAACGGTGCCGGCCCTCGTTCTCTTCGGAAAGACGGTGGGAATGGCGGTGGCCGACCTTTCGGCGCGTCCGGAATCGGGTGCCGGCCTCTCCGCCCCGGCGGCGACCCGACGGTGGCTCGGGACGCTGCTGACGGCGGCGACGGCGGGACTCGCGCTCCTGTGGACCCGATCCGACGCCGCGGCGCCCACGCCGGCGGACCGGCTTTCCGGCCACGCGCTGAACGTTGAGTAGCGGACGGCGGAAACCCGGGCCGGCTCGGCGCGCAGCCCGGCCGACCTCGCGTCCGCTGACCGTCGCCGTCGCCCAGGTCGACACCACGGTCGGCGACTTCGAGGGCAACGCCGACCGCATCCTGCACCACGGGCGCCGCGCCGAGGCGGCCGGCGCGGACATCGTGCTCTTCCCCGAGCTCGCCGTCTGCGGATACCCGCCGCGGGACTTCGTCGAGCGGGCGGCGTTCGTCGCCGACACGGAGCGGGCCGCGCAGCGCGTCGCGCGGCGCACCGGCGACGCGGTCTGGATCTTCGGCTCTCTGTTGCACAACGCGTCGGCGCGCGGCCGCCGCGTCCACAACGTCGCGGTCGCCGCCCGCCGCGGGCGAGTGATCGGCGTCTATCGCAAGCGGCTGCTCCCGACGTACGACGTCTTCGACGAGGGCCGCTACGTCGAGCCGGGGAACGCTCCCCTGACGCTGTCGGTCAAGGGGCGACGCGTCGCCGTCACGATCTGCGAGGACATCTGGAACGACAAGACGTTCTGGAAGCACCCTCTCTATCCGAGCGACCCGCTGGCGGAGCTGAAGGCCCAGTCGCCGGACCTCCACGTCAACATCTCCGCGTCTCCGTACACCCTCGGAAAGCACCGGCTGCGGCGCCGCATGATGGAGCGGATCGCGCGCTCGACGCGTGTGCCTCTGGTGTTCTGCAACCTCGTCGGCGGCAACGACGGGCTCGTCTTCGACGGATCCTCCATGGCGTTCGACGCGCGCGGCCGCCTCGTCGGCGCCGGCAAGCGTTTCGAGGAGGACTTCTGGACGATTTCCCTGCCGGGAGGACACGGCCCCATCCCGTCCGTGGAATCCGCGGTCCCGGGGTTGCGCCGCGCGCTGGTGCTGGCCCTCTCCGACTACGCCTCGAAGTGCGGTTTCCGCACGGCGGTGCTGGGCCTATCGGGCGGCATCGATTCGGCGGTCACGGCAGTGCTCGCCGTGGAAGCGCTCGGCGCCGACCGCGTCTACGGCGTGGCGATGCCCGGTCCGTACTCCTCTCCGGGAAGCCTCACCGACGCGGAGGAGCTGGCCCGCCGGCTCAAGATCCGTTACGAAGTCATCCCGATCGGCGACGTCTTCGAGGCCTACCGCAGGACCTTAGCGCCGGCGATCGGGGAAGGCGCCTCGTCCGTGACCGAGGAAAACCTGCAGGCCCGCATCCGCGGCGTGATCCTCATGGCGCTGTCGAACCGTTACGGCCACCTCGTCCTGTCTACGGGAAACAAGTCCGAGATCGCCGTCGGATACTGCACGCTCTACGGCGACATGGCCGGAGGCTACGCGCTGATCTCCGACGTTCCCAAGACGATGGTCTACGCGCTCGCGGAGGAGCTCAACCGCGACGGCGTCCGCATCCCGGAAGCGACCATCGAGAAGGCGCCCTCGGCGGAGCTGCGGCCGAACCAGAAGGACAGCGATTCGCTGCCTCCGTACGACGTCCTGGATCCTATGGTCGAGGCCCTCGTGGACCGGGCACTGCCGGTCGCCGCCGCCGCGCGCGACGTCGGAGTGCCTCTGGCGATGGCGCGCGAGATCGCCCGGCGGATCGACGGAAACGAGTACAAGCGGCGCCAGATGGCGCCGGGTCCCAAGGTGACGGCCCGCGCCTTCGGCGAAGGCCGCCGGTATCCGATCGCCCAGAAGTACCGTGTCTGAGACCTACGCCTGGAAGGAGATCCCGGGGTCTTCCCACGATCTCCTGCGTCGCCGGATCCGCGCCCTGCCGGAGGGTCTGCGACTTCTGGATCTCGGCGCGGCGGGCGGGCACCTGGGGCGCGCGGTGCGCGACCGCTGCGCGTTTTTGGCGGGTGTCGAGCCCGACGACCGGCTTCCCGCGTCGTGCCGGGAAGGCTACGACGACTGGCGCGCGTGCGACGCGCTCTCGGCCGGACGCTGGGACGCGCCGTTCGACGCGGTCGTCTGCGCCGACGTGCTCGAGCACCTGCCGCGCCCCGAGGATCTGCTCGCCCGCATTCGAGAGTGGCTGCGTCCGGGAGGGATTCTCTTCGCGTCGATCCCCAACGTCGCCAACATCTCGGTGCGCGCGGCGCTGCTGGCCGGACGCTTCCCTTACGCCGAGCGCGGAATCCTGGACCGCACGCATCTGAAGTTCTACACGCGCCGCTCGGCCCGCGCGCTCCTGGAGGACGCCGGGTTCCCCGTCCAAAGAGTCACGGCGACGGCGATGCCGTACGAGCTCGCCATCGGCGCCTTCGGAAGGCCGCCGTTGCGGACGCCGGTGCGGGCATTCGCATCCGGTTCGGCACGGATCTGGCCGACGCTCTTCGGCTACCAGTTCGTCTTCGAGGCCCAGCGCTCGTGAAGGCGAGCCTCGTGATCCCCGCCTACAACGAGGCGAGGCGGATCGAAGCGTGCGTGCGGGACGTCGCCGAGTGGTCACGGGCGCGTCCGGGAGGAATCGACTGGGAGGTCCTCCTGGTGGACGACGGCTCGACCGACGACACGGCCTCGCTCGCCCGCCGCTTTGCCGCGGAGGAAGGTCTCGACCTGAAGGTCCTGGGCTACGAACGCAACCGCGGCAAGGGAGCCGCGATCCGCGTCGGCGTCCTCGCGTCGAAGGGAGATCCGGTCCTCGTGTCGGACACGGACCTCTCCACACCGCTCTCGGAGTGGTCCAAGCTCGCCGAGCGCCTTCCGGATCACCCGGTCGCCATCGGCTCCCGGGCGCTGGAGCAGGAGCTCGTCCGCAAGCGGCAGGCCTTCTACCGGGTGTGGCTGGGCCGGGCGGGCAACGCCGTGATCCAGCTCTTCGCCGTGCCCGGCATCGAGGACACCCAGTGCGGCTTCAAGCTCTTCCGCGGCGACGCGGCCCGCGCCCTCTTTTCCGAGGCGCAGGTCGACCGCTTCGCTTGGGACGTCGAGATCCTCTATCTCGCGCGGCGGCGCGGCCTCGCGATCGCCGAGGTCCCCGTCA
The DNA here is from genome assembly GCA_046725935.1 of Acidobacteriota bacterium. GTDB lineage: Bacteria > Acidobacteriota > Thermoanaerobaculia > UBA5066 > Gp7-AA6 > DAHUXD01. Next base: position 36,185 of record JBKOZO010000021.1, read on the forward strand.
TCTGGATCAACTCCCCCGAGTCGAAGGTGCGGTTCGTGCGCGATGCGATCCAGACGCTCTGGGACGTGCTGCGCATCCGGTGGCTGCACCGCAAACGTCAGGCGCGGGCCGCTCCTCCGGCGTAGCGCACGGCGACAGCGGCCGCGAGGAGCGGCGCGAGAGCGGCGGTCGTGCGCAGCAACGTCGTGTCGATCAACCAGGCGGGGCCTCGGACGGCGAACGCGGGAATGACGAGGTAGGCGGCGACGCCGGCGGCGCCGAGCAGAAGGAGCCGGTTCCCAGAGGTCACGGAGCGGCCCGCGGCGATCAGCACCGCGACGAGCACGAGGCCGAGCCAGGTCTTCGGGCCGAGCAGCCGTCCGGCCTCCGCGAGCGAGTCCCACACGCGGGTCGTCGAAAAAAGCCCGGCTTCGAAGTCCGCCAGCGGAATGCGGCTGCGCCACGGCCAGTGCAGCGCCCGCACGAGAATCGCCGGCGCGAGTGCCGCGAGCGCGATCCTCCAGCGACTTCCCTTCCCGAGAACGAGGGCGATCGACGCGCCGGCGATCGCGAAGAACAAGCCCTCGTTCTTCGTCGCCGCGATCATCAAAGCCGCGACGACCAGACGGCGAAGCGCCCCCGCGTCCGTCCGGTCGAGCGCGTCGGCCAGCGAGGCGCCGAACAGGAGCACCCCGAAGGCCAGCGGGACCTCCGCCATGCCCGTCAGGAACCCGGAGTAGAGGGGCTCGAACCACGCGACGAGGACCGCGGCCAGACCCGCAATCTCCAGCGAGACGCCCCGACGCCGCAGCCATCCGACCAGGACGACGAGCGTGCCGACTTGAAACAGCGGAAACAGCAGCGCCATCGCGTGGTCGTCCCAGTGGCCGAAGAGGAAGGAGACCGCCGCGTAGAGGAGGGGCACGCCCAGCGGATATTCGGGATGGGCGTACTCGAGCGAGGTCAGCCAATCCGGATAAGCCCTCGCCCCGTAAATCGTCTTTCCCTTCAGCCCCCAGATCGCGATGAAGTCGTTGGCCCACATCGGCTCCGTCAGGGCGCGCAGCGCGTAGAGCGCGACGCCGAGCGCAGCGGCCAGAACCAGGATCGCGGGGAGTTTACCGGGCGACGTGCCCCTGTAATCCGGGGCCAGCCGGAACCGCCGGAGGAGCGCGAGCAGCACCGCGGCCATGGCGATCAGAACGAGCAGCGGCGCGACGTGGAGGGTCAGCGCCGGAGGCACGGACGCGGTGAGGAGCGCGCAGCCCAGGGCGTAGGACCAGCCCAGGCGTTCGAGACGAAAGCGCTCTCCGGCAGGAAGCAACGCCGTGGAGACCGCGAATCCGAGCAGCCAAGCGCCGAAAAGAACCGCTCCGACGCCGAGGAGCGAGAGAACGAGCGTCACGGTTTCTCAACCCGGATCGGCGAGGCTGGCCAGGGCTCGAGGAGAACACCCTCGGGAAGCCGCGCGAGGACGCCGCCGGCCCCCTCCGCCGGAAACTCACCGTACGCGGCGACGACGCTCCGGCCCGACCCTGCATGCCGGTCGAGTTCGCCGACTGCTCGCGGCGCGAGCCAGTAGCTAGCCAGATACAGATGCGCTGGATCGCCCGGAGTATTGTCGAGGGCGACGCCCGCCGTCTCGGGCGGAAGGCTTCGGCGCACGTTCTCCAGAAACGAGAAATAGCGCCGATCGAACGCCGTGCCCGAGCCTCCCAGGCGCCGTATCGCGAGCTCCTTCGGCGCGAACGCTGCCAGCGACCGCACCCGCCGCGGCAGCTCCGCCCAGCTCTGATCGAGGAGAATCAGCGCCAGCAGCACTCCGGCGGCGGCGCCCGCGATTCTCCGGCGCGTCACACCAGCGGGTAGGCGGCGCAGAGTTCCGACACCGTGCGTCGGATCTCGGCCTGGACCGCGGCGTCGTCCTTGGCTTCGAGCGCGCGGGCGATCGCCCCGCCGATGATCTCCATCTCGGCGGTTCCCATGCCGCGCGTCGTGACGGCGGGCGTGCCGAGGCGGATGCCGGAGGCGACCATCGGAGAGCGCGTGTCGAACGGGATCGTGTTCTTGTTGACGGTCAGGCCGACTTTCTCGAGCGTCTTCTCCGCGTCCTTGCCCGAGATCCCCTTCGCGCCCACGTCCACCAGGATCAGATGGTTGTCGGTCCCGCGGCCGACCAGCCGGAAGCCGCGGCCCGAGAGAGCCGCCGCGAGCGCTTTCGCATTCTCGACGACGCGGCGCTGGTAGGCCACGAACTCCGGAGTCCCCGCCTCGGCGAAGGCCACGGCCTTGGCCGCGATCACGTGCTCGAGCGGGCCTCCCTGGATGCCGGGGAAAACGTTGCGGTCGAGGTCCTTCGCGTGCGCCGTGCGGCAGAGGACGAGCCCTCCCCTCGGCCCGCGCAGGGTCTTGTGCGTCGTCGTCGTCACGAACGGAGCGTGCGGAACCGGCGACGGATGAAGCCCGGCGATGACCAGCCCCGCGACGTGCGCGATGTCGCACATCAACGCGGCGCCGACCTCGTCGGCGACCCTGCCGAACTGTTCGAAGTCGATGACGCGAGCGTAGGCCGAGGCGCCGGCGATGATCATCTTCGGCCGGTGCTCGCGCGCCAGCGCGGCCAGCGCCTCGTAGTCGATACGCTCGTCTTCGCGGCGCACGCCGTAGGCGACGACCTTGTACTCCCGCCCCGAGAACGAGAGCGGATGCCCGTGCGTCAGGTGGCCGCCGTGAGTTAAGTCCATGCCCAGGATCGTGTCTCCCGGCTGGAGCGCCGTCAGGTAGACCGCCATGTTCGCCTGCGAGCCCGAGTGCGGCTGGACGTTGGCGTGCTCCGCCGCGAAGAGCGCCTTCGCCCGGTCGATCGCGAGCTGCTCGACCTTGTCGATGAACTCGCAGCCGCCGTAGTAGCGCTTCCCGGGATAGCCCTCGGCATACTTGTTGGTCAGGACCGAGCCCTGCGCTTCGCGCACGGCGCGCGAGACCCAGTTCTCCGACGCGATCAGCTCGATGCCCTCGTTCTGCCGGCGCGCCTCGGCGGCGATCCAGCGGGCCGTCTCCGGATCCACGACCTCGAGGTCGCGATCCATCAGGGAAGCGGGGCGGCCGGCCGCGGTCTCCATGGGGTCCTCTCTATTCGACGACGAGCTGTCGGTATTCGGAATTGCAGTAACTGTCTGTCATGCCGGCGATGTGGTCGGCGATGGCGCGGTAGAAGCCGGGCCGCGTGCGGTAGCGCTCTTCGACCTCCCGGTCGACCTGCGTGAGGGCAACCTCCCGGAGAAACGGCACCGAAAGCTCCTGCTCCAGGACACGCAGCACGTCGTCGGGCAGGAGCCTCGGATTCTCGGCGTAGGCCCGGAAGAGGCCGGAGAGCACGCGCCGGGCGTGGCCGTCGTGCCGCGACACCGGGAAGGAGTGAATGATGTGCCGGTACACGAACTCGCGCAGCTCCGCGTAGAGACGCCGGCCCGCGTCGGTGAAGCCCACGAGGTCTCCGGGCAGGCGGTCGCGCCGCGCGTAGAAGTCGTCGGCCGTCTCGATCCGGACGCTTTCGAGCCAGCGCTCGATCCGGGCCCGCGAACCCTCTACGAGGTCCGCGGAGAGGATTCCGATCATGCCGCGGATCAGGGCGGCGCGCCGCGACGCCGCGTCGCTGCCCCAGCCGCGCGCGGCGCGGACCTGCTTGGAGATCGCGAGCTCCTCGATGGCCCGCTCTTCGGTCAGCGGCAGGCCGTCCTCGAGATCGTGCGTCTGCTGCGCGATCTCGTCGGTCCAGTTGACGACCTGCGCTTCGAGACTTCCTCCCGACTCGAACCGCAGGCCCTCCGGGAAATCCAGCGGGAACGGAAAGTCGCGCGGCCAGGCGGTGTGCTTCAGGACGCCTTCGCGCACGTCGTGGGTCATGTTCAGGCCGGGTTCCTCGTAGCGCTTCTCGAGGCGGTCGAGGACGCGGACGGACTGGAAGTTGTGCTTGAAGCCCCCCGCCTCCGGGTGGCTCTCGCGGAGCAGCCGATCCAGGACGTATTCGCCCGAGTGGCCGAACGGCGTGTGTCCGAGGTCGTGTCCCAGGGCCACGGCCTCGGTCAGGTCCTCGTTCAGGCCCAGCGCGCGGGCGACGCTGCGCGCGATCTGCGACACCTCGATCGTGTGCGTCAGGCGCGTGCGGAAGTGGTCCCCCTCGTAGGGGATGAAGACCTGCGTCTTGTGCTTGAGCCTGCGAAAGGCCCGCGAGTGGATGATGCGGTCGCGGTCGCGAGCGTAGTCGGTCCGCGCGTCGCCGGGGCTGGACGACACCGGGCCTCGGGGACGCTGCGCGCGGGCGCTCTTGGAGGCGAAGACGGCGAGACGCTCCTCCTCGAGCCGCTCGAAGTGCTCCCGCGAATACGCGACGGCGGTGGTCATGGTCTTTCGTCGAAGCGGCCGGAAAGGAGCGCCGCGCGCGCCTCGCCGACCAGATACAGAGAGCCCGCGATGATTATAGTTTCCGCGGTCGGCCTCACGAGGAGCTCTTCCATCGCCGCTTCCAGGCTCCTTGCGGGAGCGGCGTCGGGCCGGGCGTCGGAGAAGCGGCGGGCGAGGTCCTCCGGCGACGCCGCGCGGTCCGAGGCCGCCGGAACGAGGCGGATGCGCGTGACGGCGGGGCCGAGCGCCGCGGCCATCGCCTCGACGTCCTTGTCGGCCATCGCTCCGAAGACGAGGTCGGGCGCGACCCGCACCTCCGAAAGAAAGCGGCGCAGGGCGAGCGCGCCGTCGGCGTTGTGACAGCCGTCGAGGAGGACCGTCGCGCCGCGCACGCGGAAGCGCTCGAGACGCCCCGGCCAGCGCACCGACGCGACGCCGCGCGCGATCGTCTCGGCGGAGAGATCGGGCTCGAGCAATTCGGCGGCCCGGACCGCCGTCGCGGCGTTGCGGGCCTGGTGCGCGCCCAGGAGCGGCGTCTCGAGGGCGTACTCGCGGACCGGTGTGGCCAGTCGGAAGCGCGTGGCCTCGAGCGTGGCCTCGACTCCGGTCAGGCACGTCTCCTTCTCCATCTCGTGCAGCCGCGTGCCGACGTTCCTCGCCGCATTCCGGAAGGCCTCCCGCACGGGCTCGAGCGGGCTTTCGACGAGCGCCGGCTTGCCCGCGCGGAAGATGCCGGCCTTCTCCGCCGCGATCGCGGCGACGGTTCCGCCGAGCTCCTCGATGTGGTCGAGGGATATCGACGTCACGACCGAGACGGAGGCCGGCGCGACGTTGGTGGCGTCGAACCTCCCCCCCAATCCGACCTCCAGGACGGCCAGGTCGAGGTTCCGGCGCGCGAAGACCGAAAACGCTGCGGCCGTCATCGCCTCGAAATACGTCACGGGCACTTCGGGCGCGCGGTCCGCCGCGGTGAAGACCTCGCCGAGGACGTCGTCGAGCTCTTCCGGAGCGATGTCGACGGGGCCTAGCCGGATTCGCTCCGTCACGTCGATCAAGTGCGGGGAGGTGTAGAGACCCGTTGTCAGGCCCGCCTCCGCGGCGATCGAGGCGAGCGTGGCCGCCGCCGAGCCCTTGCCGTTGGTCCCGGCCACCAGCACCGATTCCACCTTGCGCTCCGGCCGGCCCAGCCGCTCGCAGACGGCGTCGATTGCAGCCAGCCCCAGCTTCATGCCGCGGATGCCGAGGGACTCCAGGCGGGCGAGATTCGGGAGGCGGGAGGCGGAAGGCGGGAGGCGGGAGGAAGGGAACGACAACGTCTCGCCTACCCCCCTGCCGCCTACCGCCTACCGACCCTCGTAGAGCAGTCGCAGGCAGCGGCCGAGCGTCGCCTTCATCTCCGAGCGTTCGACGATCATGTCGAGCATCCCGTGCTCGAGCAGAAACTCGGAGCGCTGGAACCCCTCGGGCAGCGTCTGCCGGATCGTCTGCTCGATGACGCGCGGGCCCGCAAAGCCGATCAGGGCGTTGGGCTCGGCGATGTTCAGGTCTCCGAGCATCGCGTACGACGCCGTGACGCCGCCGGTCGTGGGATCCGTCATGACCGAGATGTAGGGAATCTTGCCCTCGGAGAGCCGTCCGAGCGCCGCCGCGATCTTGGCCATCTGCATCAGCGAAAGGATGCCTTCCTGCATCCGCGCGCCGCCGGACGTCGACACCAGGATGAGCGGACGCCGGTCGGTCAGGGCCCGCTCGGCGGCGCGGGCGATCTTCTCGCCGACGACGGATCCCATGGATCCGGCCATGAAGAAGAATTCCATGGCGCCGATCAGGACCGGGATCTCTTCGAGCGAGCCCGAGGTGATCACGATCGCGTCGGAAGGGCCGACCGAGGCCTCGGCATCCCGAAGCCGGTCGCGATATTTCTTGCTGTCACGAAACTTCAGGGGATCCGAGGAGCGAAGGCCCGTGTCCATCTCGACGTACTTCTCGTCGTCGAAGAGCATCCGCAGACGTTCCGGCGCGGAGAGGCGGAAGTGGTAGCCGCACTTCGGACAGATCTTGAAGTTCCGCGCGAGCTCCTTGTTGTAGAGGATCTGCCGGCAGTTGTCGCACTTGACCCAGAGCCCCTCGGGCACCTTGCTCGTGCGTCCCTCGCGGACTTCCTTGGGCGCCCGATCTTTTTTGAACCACATGTGTCGAAGGACGCGATCCTAGCAGGAAGCCGGCGGCCGGGTGTCAAACAACTCGGCCCAGAAGACTTATGGCCCCGCGGGCGGTCCGGGGAGGATCCGGCTGACGACCTCGAAGCGTCCGGCTCGCTCGGAGAACGGCGTCCCGAACGCGCGTTCGAGGTTTCCGGCGGTGAGGACCTCCCGCCGGCTCCCCTGCGCGATCGCGCGCCCTTCCTTCAGGAGAAGCACGCGCGAGGCGAGGTCCGAGGCGAGCAGGATCTCGTGCGTCACGAGCACGACCGTCGTCCGCCGCTCCCGGTGGACGCGCCAGAGGGTCTCGAGAAACTCCAGCCGGTGCCGCGGGTCCAGGTCCCCGGTCGGCTCGTCGAGCAGCCAGATCTCGGCCTCCTGCGCGAGGGCCCGCGCGAGGAACACGCGCCGCCGCTCGCCTCCCGACAGCGCCGCCGCGTCGCGGTCGGCCAGCGCGAGGACGTCGCAGGCCTTCATCGCCCCGCGCGCGATCTCGAGATCCGCGGCGGTTTCCGCCACGAAGCCCCGACCATGCGGGGCGCGACCCTGGAGCACGAGATCGATGCATCGGATCGGGAACACGAGGTCCACGCTCTGCGCCACGTACGCGATGCGGCGCGCGGTCTCCCGGCGCGGCAGCGACGCCAGAGGCCGCCCGTCGAAGAAAAGCTCTCCGCCCGACGGCGGCAGCACGCGCGCCAGCACTTTCAGGAAGCTCGACTTGCCCGACCCGTTCTCTCCGAGCACCGCAAGGATCTCGCCTTCTTCGATCGACGCGTCCAGGCCCGAGAGCGCCCGGTTGGCGCCGTAGTCCGCGGTCAGTCCGCGAGCCTCGATGCGCGCGACGCCCGTCACGGTGTCCTCAACAACAACCAGGCGAAGAGCGGCGCGCCCAGGCCCGCCGTGATCGCACCGATCGGCAGCTCCGCCGGCGAGAGCGCGGCTCTCGAAACGGCGTCGGCCGCGACGAGGAGGGCCGCCCCGGCGAGCGCCGAGAGGGGGAGCAGGGCCCGCTGGTCGTTGCCCGCCACGATGCGCACCGCGTGCGGCACCAGCAGGCCCACGAAGCCGATCACGCCGGCGAAGGCGACCGCGGCCCCGGTCAAGAGCGACGCCGCCAGGAACACGATTCCCTTGGTGCGCTCGACGTCGACGCCGAGGGCCGCCGCGTTCTCCTCGCCGACGGCGAAGAGGTTCAGCCGCGCGGCCATCGCGACCAGGACCGCGCCGCCGAAGAGGACGTACGGCAGCAGAGTCGCGACCTTGCCGGGAGTGGCGTTGGCCAGGCTTCCCATCATCCAGAAGAGCATCGTTCGCGCGGCTTCGCCCGACGCGATCGAGAACGCGGCGAGCAGCAGCGCCGAGAAGAAGGCGTTGGCGATCAACCCGGCGAGCAGGAGGCGCTGGAGGTCCAGACGGCGCCCGCGGCGCGCCAGCGCGGCCACGCCGAGCGACGCCGCCACGGCGCCCGCGAACGCGGCCGCCGGAGACAGGAGCGGCGACACCGACAGCAGGGCCGCTCCGGCCGCGCCGGCCGCCGCGCCTCCCGAGGTGCCCAGGAGAAACGGATCCGCGAGCGGATTCTTCAGCAGCGCCTGGAGAGCCGCTCCCGCCAGCGCCAGGCACGCGCCCACCAGCGCCGCGAGCGCGACGCGCGGGGCCCGCAGAGCCGCGATCGTGCGCGCCATCTGCCCCGCCTCGCCGCGGCCCGAAACGAGATCCGACAGGGACAGCGACACTCCCCCGACCGAAAAGGCGATCGCCGCGACGGCGGCGAGAAGCGCCGCTCCCACCAGGAACGCTGCGATGCGCGCGGAGCGTGTACGCGGGCCCTTCATCGAATGGCCGCGGAAAGACGCTCGAGCATGTCGAAGACGCGAGGCCCCGGCCGTGTCAACGCCGACTCGTCGAGCCGGACGACCTTCGCCTTCGCGATGGGTCCGAGCGACAGCGGTCCGGATGCGAACGCCCGCGCGTACGCCTCCTTCGTCTGCTCCGACTCCGGCACGACGAGCACATCGATCGGAGCCGTCGCCAGGTATTCGGCGGACAGGACCGGCCAGCCGCCACGGTCCCCAACGAGGTTGCGTGCCCCCGCCTCCGTCAGCAGATCGTCGAGGAAGGTCCCGCGCCCGGCTGCCTGCGGCGGATCCGGCCACACGAGGAGCAAAGCGCGCGGGCGCTCCCCGGCCGCGGCCCGGCTCCGGACCGCCTCGCGCTTTCGGGACAGCTGCGCGACCAGCGCGTCTGCTTCGGCGCGCCGTCCGAGACGGTCTCCCACCTCGCGGATGGCTTGGAGCACCGCGTCGAGCGAGCCGGAGGGCACGACCGCAACGGGCAGACCGGCCGCCTCGAGCGCGCGCACGGAGCCCTGCGCGTTGCCCTCGGCGACGGCGAGCACCAGGTCGGGCTTGAGCACGGCCACCTTTTCCGCGTCCACCTCGAGGCCTCCCACGCGCGGAATCTTCCTCGCGTCCTCCGGGAAATCGGAGTACTCCGACACGCCGACCAGCCGATCGCCCGCGCCGAGCGCGAAGACGATCTCCGTCAGGTTCGGAGCGAGAGCCACCACGCGCGCCGGAGTGCGGACCGCAGCGGCCGTGGCGCGCGGGCGTTCGCGGCAACCCGCGCAAACGCTCGCGGCCGCGAGAAGTCCGACGAGCGCTCGGAAGGCGCGGGTCCGCCGCCCGACGAGGTCCCTAACCCTGGGACTCGGCCTCTTCCAGCTCGTTGCGCACGCCAAGGCGCTGACACGCGGCGTCGTACATCTGCCGCGCGGCCTTCTGCGCGTTCTGCAGCTCGGCCAGGCGGTCCTTGACCTTGGCGAGCTCCTCCTGGATCTCGCCTTCGAGATCCTGGATCTCGCGCTTGGTCACCGTCAGCGTGTTCTCGTAGAACTTCTTCTGATCTGCCGAAAGGGCCATTCCCACTGACCTCCTAATGCGTTCTCAGGGCCTGACTTCGATTATGACGGGACGCCACATCTTCACGGGAATCCCGTTCTTTGTCGCGGGCCGGAACTTCGACACCTTCACCGCCGACACGACCGCGTTGTTGACGGCGCTCTGACCTTCCAGACCCTGCTGGAGCCGCGAATCGGTGACCTGGCCGGTCTCATCGACGAGCACCAGCACGACGACCTTTCCTCCGACGTGCTGCTGCCTGGCGATCGGAGGATAGACCACGCGCGGCGGCGCGAGCAGGGCCGGTTCCACGACGCCCGCGCCCGGTCCCACGAGGTCGCCCCGCTGCACCTCCGCTTCCTTCAGGCCCAGAGTGGGCGGTTCGGTCGGAGCCGCCGTGGGCTCCGGCCGCGCCGTCGGGACCGGCGTGGGCAAGGCGGTCGGAGGCGCGAGCGTGGGCTCCGGTTCCGCCGCTGCGGCTTCGGCGGTCTTCTTGGAGGCGGCCGCCGCGGCGGCGGCCTTCTCCATTTCCTTGCGCTTGGCGGCGAGCTGTCGCTGCACCTCGGCCTCGACCGCCTTCGGATCGAGCGCCGGCGCGGTCGGGGTCAGCATCACCGCCGGAACGGCGGTCGGCACGGCCGCGGCCGCAGGAGACGGCGTCACCGCCACGTGCGCGGGAGGCGGAGGAGCCTGGCGCTGCGTCAGCTTCCAGACCGCGAAGCCGACGAGGGCCGCGGCCGCCACGGCGATCGCTGCGTAAAGCGGCGCGCGGCTCTTGCGCTCGGCTTCGGCGCTTCGATCGAGGGAGCCGAACACCTCGCCGCCGCGCGGCGCGGGGCCGGCCGGTGTCGTCGGCGGCGGCGGGACCGCCGGAGGCTCCGGCCGGGGCGCCGCATCCGGACGGCGCGCGATCGGCGCGCCTTTGGACTTGCGCTTGCGGGCCGGCTCGGCTTCCGACTCCAGGGAGGCTGCCTGCGCGGCGGCTTCGCGGGCCTTGGCCTCGGAGACCGCCGCCTCCTCGGCCTGGAGCCGATGGAGGTAGATCGCGACGTCCGCGCTCCCCGGCGCCGGCGTGTAGGAGTAGAGGACCGAGTCCAGGTCCCGCAGCATGTCCGACGCGTTGGTGTATCTCTCGTCGGGATCCTTCGCGAGCGCCTTCATCACGACGGCGTCGAGACTCTGGGAGACTTCGGGATTCGTGCGCGAGGGCGGAGCGACGTCGGCGTTGCGGACCTTCTCGAGGATATTGATGTCGGTGTCGCCGCGGAAGAGCCTTTCCCCCGTCAGCAGCTCGTGCAGCACCACGCCGAGGGAGAAGAGGTCGCTGCGGCGGTCGATCGGCTTTCCCCAGGCCTGCTCCGGGGACATGTACTGCATCTTCCCCTTCAGCGCGCCCGACTGGGTCTTCGACGCCTTCGACGCGGCCTTGGCGATGCCGAAGTCGCAGAGCTTGATGTCGCCCTCGTAGGAGATGAGGATGTTCTGCGGCGACACGTCGCGGTGGACGATGTTCAGCTCGCGCCCGTCGGCGTCGCGGCGGCGGTGCGCGTAGTCGAGCGCCGAGGCGACCTTGGAGGCGATGTACACCGCGAGCGGGACCGGCAGCGGCACGCCCAGCTCCCGCGCCGACAGCTCGATCGCGCGCAGGTCCCGGCCGTCGACGTACTCCATGGCGATGAAGTAGCCGCCGGCCTTGATCTTCCCGAGGTCGTAAATGTGGATGATGTTGGGGTGATTCAGCTGTGCCGCGAGCTTGGCCTCGTCGGCGAACATCGTGATGAAGTCTTCGTCGTCGGCCAGGTGCGGCAGGATCTTCTTGATCGCGACGATCTTCTGGAAGCCCTCGACGCCCGTGCGTTTGGCCTTGGAAAGCTCGGCCATGCCACCGCTGGCGATCTTTTCCAGGATCTCGTACTGGCCGAAGTGATCGGGCCCGGTGGACGGCACCGCGGCCGCCGGCTCCTCGCGCCGGCGGGGCGGAGCGGCCGGAGCCGCCGGAGCTGCCGGTGTGGAGACGGGCGGCGGCGTCGCTCCCGGTGCCGCGGGCTTGGCCTTCGGCAGCACGATGCCCGACAGCGTGTCGGACAGGATCTTGTCTACGTCGGTGTCCGAGGAAAGCTTCGGACGCGGCGGCGCGGCCGGACCTCCGGCAGCGCGCGCGCCCTTGGCGTCGAGATTGAGACCCGAGAGCGTGTCGCGCAGCCGCTTTTCGACGTCGCTTTCCGCTGCCGCGGGCTTGGTGGACGCGGGCGGAGGCGTCCGGTCGGAGGCCGTGGGCGCCGGCGGCGCCGCGGGCGCGCGCGGCGCGGCCGGGCGAGCCGCTTCGCCGGTCAGATCCGACAGAACGTCCGAGAAGATGTCGGAGGAGGTCAGAGGGGTCGCGCGCGGAAGCTGCGCGGTGTCGATGCGCATCGTCTTGGCGCCGATGTCGGAGGAGCCGACGGCCTCGCGAATCGACGCGATGAAATCCTCGTCGGAGAAGGGACGCGCGAGGATGTCGAACGCTCCGACCTTCTGGGCGTCGGCCTTGCGGTTGGTACCGCGGTACCCACTCATCATCAGGACGATCGGCGGGGCCGTGGCGCCCCCCTTCTTCCGGATCTCGCGGATGACCTCGGCGCTCGGAAGACGCGGGAGCATCCCCGAGAGGAGGACCAGATCGAACCGATTGGAACCAAAGGCCTGGAGACCCGCCTCGCCGTCGTGGGTCTCCGTTAGCGCATGCCCGAGGGGCTGGAGCAGAGCGCGGATCCGCTCGATGTAGCGGGGCTCGTATTCGATCAAAAGAACTTTTTTGGGCATGAACTGAACCTATTGTCGCCGGAAACCGAAGGAAATCAAGGAGAAGCGGTGATCCGCCGTACGCTTTCGGCCCCATATAATCCGGCCTCGTTAGGAGCGCGTATGTCCGGTCACAGCAAATGGAGCACGATCAAGCACAAGAAGGGCGCGGCCGACGCCAAGCGCGGTCGGATCTTCACCAAGCTCATCCGCGAGATGACGATGGCCGCCAAACAGGGAGGCGGTGCGCCCGAGTCCAATCCCCGCCTCCGCAAGGCGATCGACGACGCCAAGGCCGTCAACATGCCCGCCGACAACATCAAGCGGGCGATCCAGCGGGGAACCGGCGAGCTGCCCGGCGTCTCCTACGAGGAGGTGACCTTCGAAGGCTACGGCCCCGGCGGCACCGCCGTCCTCATCGAGGCGCTGACGGACAACAAGAACCGGACGCTGCCCGAGATCCGGACGATCTTCTCCAAGCACGGCGGCAACCTCGGGGAGTCCGGGTCGGTGCGCTTCCTGTTCCAGAAGATGGGCTACATCGCCATCGAGAAGGAAAAGGCCGGGGAGGACGCCGTGATGGAAGCGGCGATCGAAGCCGGCGCCGACGACGTCGAGACGACCGACCAGTACCACGAGGTCAAGACGTCGCCCGACAGCTTCCCCGCCGTCAAGTCGCATCTGGAAGCGAAGGGGCTGCCGCTCGCCGTCGCGGAGATCTCGATGATCCCGTCCACCGAGGTCGCCCTCGACGCCCGCAAAGCGGATCAGATGGTCAAGCTGATGGAGGCGCTCGAGGATCACGACGACGTCCAGAATGTCTGGGCGAACTTCGACTTCGAGGAGACGAGCACGTCCGCGTAGACTCCGGCCGATGAAGGTCCTCGGCCTCGATCCCGGCACGACGGCCACGGGCTTCGGAATCGTCTCCTTCGAAAGCGGCCGCCTCGCCCTCGAACAGTGCGGCGTCTGGCGGCCTCCGTCGCGGCTCGGCTTTCCCGGGAGGCTCGACTTTCTCCTCACCGCGGCCGTGGAGCTCTTGAACGACTGCCACCCGGCCGCGGTCTCCGTCGAAACGGTCTTCGCGGCACGGAACATCGCCTCGGCGCTCAAGCTGTCGCACGCCCGGGGCGTGCTTCTCGCGGCGGCTTCGCGCTGCGCGGTGCCCGTGTTCGAGTACGAGCCGCGCCTGGTCAAGAAGGCGCTCGTGGGCTACGGCCAGGCCGAGAAGGAGCAGGTCCGCGCGATGGTCCTCTCGCTGCTGGCGCGGCACCGAGCCCGCGTGCCCCTCGACGCCGCCGACGCGCTCGCTCTGGCGATCTGTCACGTCCACGCCTCGGGGGCGCGCTAGCGCGCCGCGGTCCCAGGTTTCAGGTTCCAGATTTCAGGAGTCCACTTGGAACTTGGAACCTGGAACCCGGAACCCCGTCAGCCGGGTGCTAGCATCATCGCGAATATGTCTTTCCAGGGCTCGATCCAGGAGCTCCCTGTCCCCGACATCATCCAGCTCGTTTCGGTCTCGGGGAAGACCGGGATGTTCATGCTGATGCGGGGGGCCGAGAGGGGCTACATCTACCTCCGCAACGGGAAAATCGTCCACGCCGAGGTGGGGAGCATCCGGGGCGAGGAAGCCGTCTACGCGCTGGCGATCTGGTCCTCCGGCGACTTCCAGTTCACGCCGGGCAAGGAGACCGAGGCCACCACCATCGACAAGACCAACACCTCCCTGCTCATGGAGGCCGCCCGCCGGCTCGACGAGTGGAAGGTCCTCTCCCGCAAGATCCCGGGAGTCGACTACATACCGATGCTGAAGCCGCGGGAGATGGGCGAAGCCGTGACCTTGTCGCCTCTCGAGTGGAACCTCGTCATCCGGATCGACGGCCGAAAGACGGTGGAGGAACTGGCGCGCGCCACGAGCTCCAACTCCTTCGACACCGCAAAGGTCCTCTACGGTCTCGTGACGGCGGACCTGATCGACATGCGATCGCGAGACGCCGCAGCCGCGCGCAGCGAAGCGGCGAAGGGCTCGGCCGCCGAGGCGGGTCCGGCTCCGGCGCCGTCCGCACCCGCGTTCCGGCCGGCTCCGCCGCCCTCCGGCGGGACCAGCCCGGGCGTCCTCGGCGACGAGAAGAAGATCCTCATGATCCTCTGCACGCGCGTCAAACAGGAGGCCGAGACCGCCATCGGAGAATCCAACCTGCCGGGCATCGACCGGCCCTACAAGCAGGCCCTGGCCGAGATCGACCGCGGGAGAGGCGTCGAAGCGGTGCGCGATCTGATCCGCCACACCGAAAAAGCGATCTCCTCGATTCGCGGTCCCGCGATCATGAAGGCCTTCCAGGAAAAAATGTCGCTGGTGATGCAGCCAAAGGTCTAATCACCCGCCGAAGCGCTGGCGGATTGTGTCCTTCCTCACTTTTCGGCGGCGACCGAACGCGCTTGGCGCGGCCCGCAAACACTGCACCTGTTCGAACGGACGGTTTCCTGACCGAGCAGAAGATGTTTGGCGATTCGCCACTTTTGCCTTATCATTTTCGGAAGTTACGTTCCCCCGGCGGGCTCGAAAGGAGACATTTTCATGATGGCGAAGCGGACCCGGACCGCGCTCCTCGGGATGCTGATCTGCCTGACCGCCGTTGCGGCAATCGCGCAGCCTGTCCCGCCGCCGGTCGTGGCCCCCAACTCTCGGGGCGACATCGGACTCTTCACGATGTCGACGGCGGACAATCCCCGCGCCGGACAGTTCACGCTCGGGTTCTACGGCTGGTACGCGCCGAGAATCGCCGGGGAGATCTTCCCCGCGGAACCCGAAGAGGTGCGCTACTTCGCCAACTACGGCGGCGCAGCCTCCCTGGGCCTCGGCCTGACGGACTGGTGGTCGATCTTCGTCGCCGGCGGAGGCCAGGTGACCAAGAGCGGCGGCGGCTGGGCCGGCGGCGTCATCAACGGCGTGCCGATCGCAGGACCGTTCCAGGTCAGCGAGGGTACGAAAGTCCGGGTCGGAACCAAGTTCAACTACCACTCCGAGGCCGACTACGACTTCCGCATCGCCGGCTGGCTGTCGGCGAACATCCCGGTCGGCAACGCCACCGTCAACAACGAAACCACGGGTGAGCCGATCCAGTCCCTGAACTCGCGGCGCACCGACTGGGAGTGGGGCGCGGCCGTCACCAAGTCGATCTTCACCGGCTTGGTCTCCTACCAGCTCTCCGGCGAGCAGGACAACGACGTGCGCGTGCCCAACCTCCTGAGGTTCGGATTCGGCGTCGAGGTGCCGGTCGCCCCGATCATCCACGTCATCGGCGAGATCAACTACAACGTGCTCGACGGCGGCGACGTCCCCGAGCCCGACTACGCCACGCTGATCGGCGGCGCCCGCATCTGGTTCGGCCACACGGGATGGGCCCTGACAGCCGGCTTCTCGACGAACATGACGATGCTGTTCTCCAACGGCATCAATCCGAACCCCTTCGGCGGCCTCCTGGGCATCACCTACGCCGCCTGGCCTCCGGCTCCCCCGCCGCCGGTCGTCGTTCCGGCGCCCGAACCGGTCGTCGAGCAGCGCGTGGTCGAGACGGCGCCCGCCCCGGCGCCCGCGCCGCCTCCCCCGCCGCGCCCGGCGCCGAGGACGACCTCCGACGAGATCTTCTTCGACGGCAAGAGCGCCCGGCTGACCAACATCGCCAAGGCCGTCCTGGACGGCGTGGCCTTGCGCATGCGCAACGACTTGAACGCCACAGCCGTGGTCACCGGCTTCACCGACAACACCGGCAGCGAGAAGGCCAACCTCGAGCTCGGCCAGAAGCGGGCCGACGCCGCCAAGGAGTATCTGGTGACGCGCCATGGCATCGACCCCGGCCGCATCTCGACCCAGTCCAAGGGCGCTGCGGACCCCGGCTACGACAACGCCACGGCCGAGGGACGGACGAAGAACCGCCGCGCGCAGATCGTCGTCACGCTAATATCGGGGGCGTGACCCCTCCCGCCTTCGAGCGCACTCTTTCACCCCCTCCCCCGGAGGGGGTTTTTTGATGGTGCGACCGGACGGCCTGCCGGACGAATCGCCCCGCCGGGTCGTCGGCCTGACGGTCGTGTCACTGGCCGCGGTGGTCGGCCTGCTCTACTACGGCCGGCCGGTCTTAGTCCCGCTGGTCTTCGCGCTCTTCCTGGCCTTCGCGCTGCGACCGTTCGTGTCCCTGCTCGAGCGGGCCGGCGTGCCCCGGGTCGCGGCGATCCTGCTGATCCTCTTCGTGATCATCGGCGGCGTCGTTCTGCTGATCATCAACGTCACGGCCCAGATCAACCAGTTCTTCGCCGAGTTGCCGCGCTACCAGACGCGCATTCGCGACCTGCTGGCCGGATTCATGGGATTCGTCAACAAGGTCCGGGAGAGGATGGGCTCGATCCTGCCCGAGGACACGGCCCGCGGGGTGCGCGAGGTCAAGCTGACCGAGTCGCAGCTGGAGACGACGAGGGCCTTCGTCGAGGGGCTCGGGGCGACAGTCGGGATCCTGCTCTACGCGGCGGCGGTCCCGTTCCTGACGTTCTTCATGCTGAAGGACCGCGAGAAGTTCGGGCGGATCCTCGCCGGCATGCTGACGCGCAACCAGCGGCTCGGCGACTCCGACGTGACCGGCGCGATCTCGCGGACGATGACGTCTTACGCCCTCGGCCTGTCCTTCGTCATGCTGATCATGGCGGGAGCCACGACGCTGGCGCTCATGGTTCTTCGCGTCGACTACTACTACGTCCTGGGCCCGATCGCCGGAATCGCGATCCTGCTGCCCTACGTCGGCGTGATCCTCTCGACAGTGCCGGCGGTCGCAGTGGCCTATTTTCAGTTTGGCGGCGAGAAGGCACTCCTGGTCTTTCTGGTCTACAGCCTCCTGCAGTTCCTGGAAGGCAACGTCCTGACGCCGTATATCGTCGGTGGCAAGGTCCGTCTCTTTCCCCTGACCGTCATGATCGCCTTCGTCTTCTGGAGCACGATCTGGGGCATTTCCGGCGCGGTGCTGGCGGTGCCGCTGACGTCGGCGCTCAAGGTGGTCTGCGAGCACGTGCGCGGCTGGGAAGGTTTGGCCCGCCTGCTCGGCGAGCCGGACCTGCCGCACTTCAAGAAGAAGCCCCGGGACAAGGACAAGGCCGCCGAGCCCGTCGAGCCCGCCAGCGCGTAGCACGTCGCCTTCGCTTCCCCCTCACCCCCACCCTCTCCCCCCACCGAGGGGAGAGGGCAAGGGAGAGGGGGGCTCTGACTCAGTGGCTCTTAGTTCTTCCCGGAAGGGGGCGACTCTCCGGTGAGCTGCGCCAGGATGGCGCGCGCCGAGGGGTTCTCGGGTTCGGCGTTGACGAGCTTACGGGCGTAATCGATCGCCGCCTGCCGCTTTCCCACCTTCAGAGAAAAAGACGAGAGGGCTTCCAGGATCTCGGGGTTCCCGGTGTGCCGGGTGTGGGCGGCGGTGAGCACGTCGATCGCCTTCGACGTCTGCCCGATGGAATCCAGAGCCACTCCATAGACGTAGGCGTAGCGGGCGTTTCCCGGAGCGAGTTTCGCGGCGATGGCGAACTCCTCGACGGCCTCCGGGGCCTTCCGGCGCCGCACGAGCGACAGGCCCAGGGCGTGGTGCAGTCCGGGATCCCGCAGCGCGATTCGCAGGCCTTCCCGCAGCGTCGACTCGGCCTCGCCCTCCCGGCCCTGCCCGCGGTAGAGGTCCGCGAGGTTCGCCCAGGCCGCGGCGATCGCGGGAGTGATCGCCAGCGCGGCCCGATACTCGGCCTCGGCCTTCCCGGCGTCTCCGCGCAACGCGTAAATCGATCCGAGCTGCAGGTGGGCCTCCGCCCGATCCGCGTCGACGTTCTGCGACTCCACGAACTCGGCCAGGGCCGCATCGAAGTCGGCTCTCTCCGTGGCGCTCATCCCCTCTCCGGGTACCGATGCGAGGGCGCGCACCGCCTCCAGCCGGACCGTCCGGATCGGGTCCCGGAGAAGAGGAGCGACGACGCGCAGCCGCTCGCTCGGGTCGAGTCCCTGGGCCGCGCCCAGCGCGCCCTGCCGCACGAGAGGGTCCGGATCCGCCAGCGCCGTCTCGAGCGCGGTCCGCGCGACGGCGACACGCGCATCGAGCATGGACGCGGCGGTGCCCCGCCGGATGGCGGGCCGCGAGGAGTCGGAGACGAAGGCGGCGAGCGCGCCCTGCGCGCCTTCGAGCTCCTCGCGGCCAGCGTGCGCGATCTCGCCGTAGTCCGGCGTCCGCCGCAGTTTGTCGCCCCACCACTTCGAGGCCGCGTCGGCCGCCCAGCGGGCGGACTTGTCGCGGTGGCATTCGTTGCAGGCGTTGGGCGTGCCGAGCGAGACCGACAGGTCCGGCCGCGGCACACGGATGCTGTGGTCCCGCCGGGCGTGCACGACCATGTAGTTGCGCGTCGGCATGTGGCAGGCGACGCAGCTCGACCCCTTCGAATCGACGCGATGGAAGTGGTGCTTCGGCGTCTCGAACTTCTCCGTCAGATGGCACGAGGCGCAGACACGGTCCACGCCGCCCTTGACCTTCAAGTCGTGCGGGTCGTGGCAGTCGGTGCACGACACTCCCGCCGCGTGCATCTTGCTCTGGAGAAACGACCCGTACTCGTAGACCTCGTCCTGGATCTGTCCGTCGGCGTAGTACAGGGGCGTCTCCAACAGGCCGGGCCGATGCGTCTGCATGAGCGGCTGCCCGTACACGTAGTCCGCCGCCACCACCGAACGGCGCGAGTGGCACCGCGCGCAGGTCTCGATCTCGGCGCGCGAGGTCCGCGGCACGCGGCGCTTCGCGATGCCCGTCTTCATGTCCATTTCCCAGACCGCTTTCGCCGGGTCCCTCAGGAGGACCGCCAGGCCCTTCTCCGCGTCCGTCTTCGAGGCCTTCCCCGCCTTTACCGCCTCGGCCCAGGCCACGTGCGCGGAGCCCGGGCCGTGGCAGGCCTCGCACGACACGTCGAGCTCGGACCAGGTCGTGGCATAGGTCTTCGCCGCGGCGGAATAGCCCTTCTTCACGTTCGTCGAGTGGCACTCGGCGCACATGAAGTTCCAGTTCTGGTACGGGCCGGTCCAGTGCAGAGGGTCGGTGTGGGGAACGGGCTCTTTCGGATAGAGATGGAACCAGCGCTGCCCTCCCTCGTTGGCGGCGCGCGTGTCCCAGACGACGTTCAGCGCCTGGTACCGGCCTCCGGGAAATGCGATCAGGTACTGCTGGAGCGGATACACCCCGAATGTGTACGCGACCGGGTACTCCTGGAGCTTGCCGTCGGGCCCGTCGGTCCGGACGAAGTACTTCCCGTCCCGCTTGAAGAACGTGGACGTGACGCCGAAGTGCGTGAACGACGCGTTCTCGAAGTTGCCGAGGACGGTCGCGTCGGTCGCCTCCTGCATGGCGAGGTCGTGATGCGAGCCCTTCCAGCGGGCCTCCTCCGTGGCGTGACAGGTGGCGCAGGCCTGACGGCCGACGAACGTCGCGTTCGCCGCGCGCGGAAGCCTGGTCTTCGGGCCGGGGCTCGACGTCGACGCCTCCGGCCGCCCGCGGCAGGCCAGATCACCGAGAGCGAAAACGGTCGCGAGCGCGATCGGAATCCAGCGCATGCTTCTCTAGAAATGGATCCGAGTTGCAACTCTCATCGCTGGCCGCCAAAGCGGCGAGTCCGAGTCATTCAACTCGTTGGGGCGGGTTCTGCCGGAACAAGATGCTGAGAACCTTGCCCTCGCCGATCGCGCGATCCAGCTCCCAGAGGGCGAAAAACGGAATGAGCGCGACGAACAGGATCAGCGACCGCCCAAGGATCTCGTAAACTCCTCGGTTCCAGACTGCATCGAAGCTCGCCGCCAGGGTCTTGCCATGGATGAGCCCGTCCACGAGATGCTCGAGAACGGAGAAGATCGCAACGAGGACCCCGTAGACGAGGGCGCTACGCAGAGCGACCCAGATCCGGGCCCTGCCGGACGCCCTCTTCCCCAAGCCCATTGCCTTGCCCAGCAGGATGACCTTTGCGACGACGAGGGCCTCCACGATGGCAAAGCCGTAATGAAAGGAGGTCACACCGAACTCGCGAGAGACGAGCCTCCGATAGGTGAGGAACGAGAAGAAGACGGCGGCCAGATAAGCCGAGATCCCCAGGAGCAGGCGAAGCTCTTCCGCCGCCTTCTCCTTGAGTTGCGTCTTCCGGTCATGGTCCATGTCCGTACCCCCGAGGCCATTCGGCCGGAATCCGGCGCGCTCGAAGGGCACGTCGCGCCGGTGCCCGTCGATTCGATCAGAGCTGGAACTGTAGTCGAAGCTGGTAGAAGTTGGTGTGTCCGACGAGCCCGGCTTTGTCCAGGCGGCCGTAGCCGTAGTTGAACTCCAGACGCCACTGCGCGGTCGGATACCAGGACAACGCGCCGCTCCATCGGTCGAAAACGCCGCCGTCCACGGCCCCGCTCGTCAGATCGATTTTCGAATACCGGGCACCGACCTCCCACGCTCCGCATCCGCCGTGCTTGAACGAGAAAGGGGCCGACGGGCGAATCATCCCGAACGTTCCGGTTTCGTGGTCGTAGGGACGAGTCTCACCCGTCAACGCGTAGGTGGCCATGATGTAGAAGCCCGAGAAATCGGGACTGCCCGTCTGCGGTGACGACACGTACGTCGCGGTGTATTCGGCGGAGAGCGTGAAGGCGTCCTGAACCGCCGCCAGCTCTCCGGCGATCGACGTCGCGTGATTGGCGGGGAAGGTCCCCGTGTCCACGAAATCCGGGGCCTCGTAAACCTCCGGAACGCTCTTCAGCTTGAAGCTCCCGTTCGGTGCCTCACGGTAGACCGCCGAGACGCCCAGATGCAGGAGCTCCCTACCGCCGTCCTGATCCATCGCCAGTCCCGTGACCCGTCCGGCGAAGATCTGGCCGCTCTCGCTGAAGCTCAGATCGTCGTCGAGCCAGTTGTTGAACCATCCCCCGCACCAGGTCATCCTGCCTCCCAGGATCGCGTTCGAGAACCGCACGCCGACGACGTGCGACTCGAAGAAGGTCGAAGCCGTCGACATCACGGAGAGCTCCATGAACGGCACGTCGCGGGCGTTCTCCATCATCTCGAGCCCGATTCCCTCCTTTTGCTTTCCGATCGTGACGTTCGCCAGATCGCCGATCGGGATGGACAGCAGCACGTCGGTGAATGCCCACGTGCGCGACTCGGTCTGGTCGAGACCCCGGTAGTTGCCGGCGAGCTCGAAGCGCCAGGGACGGTGGAACTTGAATTCCCCCCTCACCGCGAGATCGTCGAGGCGGAAGAGCTGTTCGGCGGAGAGGTCGCCGACCTGCTGCTTGTTCGCCGCGTCCTGCGCGTAGAACGCGCCGTCCTCCATCGCGGCGAAGCCCAGGCGCGCCGTGACCCAGAAGGTACCGAGCTCATACCAGGGACGCGTCAGGATCTCCTGGGCTGCCATCGGCAGCGCCAGTGCGCAGCCGAGAATCGAAAACGAGAACCTCTTCAGAACGTCGCGACCACGTACGCCCGCGGACCGTAGAAGTCCTGCTGGAAATCGACGAGCGTGTTCGGCAGATCATCCCTCTTGATCCGGAAGCGCGTGTAGTTGAACCCGCCTCCCACCCCGAAATTCCGGGCGAAGTACCAGTCCACGTGCACATCCGCCTGGAAGATCGATCCGACGTACGGGTGAACCGGCGCGAAAATCCCGTTGAAGATGATGCCCGCAGAAACACGATCCCCGAGTCGAGCATCGAACACGATCCCGAGCAGCGGGACCGGGACTGAAATTTTCCCCTCCTTCGTGACCGTCTCGCCTGTGATGGGTCCCCCCGGGCCGACGACGCCCGCGTCCGCGCTCAGCTCGGCCTGCAGGATGGGGTACGCCACACCCAGCGTCAGGCCGAGCTGCGTGGACGGGTTGTGGAGAAAGTTGATCCGTATGTCTCCGTACGGCAACTGGGTCTTCTGCCTGGCCTCCACCGTCGCCCCCGCGGTGTACGTCGTGTCTCCAAAGATGATGTCCCGCGAAATCGTGGCCGAGCGTGACCGCGTGAACCCGATGTACCCGGCGTCGAACGACAGGAAACCGAGATTGAAGGAAGCTCGTCCGTAGAACCCTCCCTGGGACGGAAGGTTGAATGTGTCCTCGAAGTCGATGCCGCTTCCGATCGGACCTCCCGCAGTCACGTTCTGCTGCAACGTGACGTCGGTCTGAAACCACGCGTACATTCCGCCGGCGACCAGCCGGAAGGTGTCGGGCACGTCGCCCGGAAACTGCGCCTGCGCCCGGGAGGCGGCGAGTAGCAAGCAGGCGGCGGCCGACGCCATGTGCCAGACCCGCCTCCGAATACCGACCCCACTCGAAAGCCCACACCAACCTCGCATGACAACTCCTTAGCTCACTCGAACGAGAATATCCGTTTCCAGTCACCTTTCATGCTGATGACGGTCCAGCCCTTCTTCTTCGCTTCGTCGAAGAGAGCCTGGGTGAAGGTGCCGACCTTGGTATCCGGGAGCCCGGCCGCGGGGCCGTAGGCGTACTCGCGTTTCGCGTCGTCGTGGAGCACGAGCATCATGAGGCGCGCTCCATCCCCCGCTCCCGTGTATTCGAGCATCTGCTGATCGCCGGTCGAGTTTCCGAACGCCGCATGCGGGCGCCGCCCGATCATGAAGTAGATCCCCTCGGCCTTGCCGGCGTCGTTGTCGTTCAGCAGGAGCTTTGGCTCCTTGGTCAGGAAAGGCCGGCCGCTCTTGTCGTAGCCGTATTTCGTGGCTCCGGCCGTGCCGACGACCTGCTCCGGCGGAATGCCGTAGACCTTTTCGGCGTACATCCGCACGAAGTCCTGGCCGCCCCCGGTCACGATGTACGTCTTGTAGCCGTTCGCCCGGAAGTACTTGAGAACTTCCTGCATGGGCTGATAGGTGAGGTCGGTGTAGGGACGCTTCCAGCGTGAGTCCTTCGCGGCGGCGAGCCACTTCTTCGCCTCGGCCTGGAAATCCTCGGCGCTCATTCCGGAGAGCGCCGCCGCCGCAATCTTCAGCAGGTCCTCGGCCGGAAGCTTCGCGATGGCCTCCCGGTCGCCCGACATCACGGTCTTGAAGGGCTCGACGTTGGCGAGCTCGGGCTTCGCCTTGACGATCGCGGGAACGCGGTCCAGGCAATAGACGAGCTGCGAGTAGACGGGGTGCTCGACCCAGAGCGTGCCGTCCTGGTCGAACGTGGCGATGCGCTCCTCGGGCGGAACGAACTTGGGATTCCCCTCCGTCGTCGTGGACTGGACGAAGTCGATGATGGCCTTCTTCGCGGTGCCGTCGTTCCAGGACGGGAGAGGATCTGTCTGCCCGATCGCACCCGCCGCGATCGCAAGAAAGAGGGCGGCGGCGGGAAATGTGGTGCGCCAATTTTGTTTCATGGCGTGTCCTCCGCAAATGCGGGCGACCCCGAAGAGCCGCCCATTCCAAGACTTGGACGTTCAGTTGCTCGGCGGTCGGAGAGTCTCCAGTTCGTGGAGTCGCTTCATGGCTTGCATCGCCTGGAGCGACGTGTAGTCGATGTTGGCGGCGTTGAGGCTGCTTCCCTGCTGGAACGGATAGTCCGGCAGGCTCAGCAGGAACGCCTTCAGTTTCTCTTGCACCGGCACGAACAGCCAGATGTTGTCGGCGTACCAGCGCAGGTACAGGCCCGACTCTCGGGCCGCCTTCTCGAAGGGATCCGCGCGCAGGTTGTCGATCTCGGGCCAGGCCGGGACGTCGCGGACGGCCGTCGCAATGTTGCCCTGAAGGACGGCGAAGTGGACCTTCCAGTCGTTCCAACGGATTGCGTTCAGCTCTCCGCCCTGGCCGAAATAGAAGATCTCCTGGCGCGGGCCCTTCTTGACCTCACCCTTGAGGAACGGCAGAAAGTTGTAGCCGTCGAGATGGACCTTCCAGGTCTTCCCGTTGGCGGCGTACCCCTTCTTCAGCTTTTCGACTATGTCCGGCTCACCCGCGGCGGCAAGCAGCGTCGGCATCCAGTCTTCCTGCGAGAAGATGTCGTTGACGATCGTCCCGGGCTTGATCACGCCGGGCCAGCGCACCAGCATCGGAACCCGAAAGCCGCCCTCCCAGGTCGTGCCCTTCTCGCCGTGGAATTGCGTCATGCCGCCATCCGGCCAGGTGCCGACTTCGGCGCCGTTGTCCGTGCCGTAGATGACGATCGTGTTGTTCGCGATGCCGAGATCGTCGAGTTGCTTCAGGACCTGGCCGACCATGTCGTCATGCTCGACCAGGCCGTCGGGATAGAGGCCGATCCCCGTGCGGCCCTGCGCGGACGGTTTCAAATGCGTCCAGACGTGCATGCGGGTCGTGTTGAACCAGACGAAGAAGGGCTTGCCCCCCTTGGCCGCGTTTGCGACGAACTTCTGCTCCGCGTCGTAGATCTCCATGTCCATGGTCGGCATGCGCGCCTGCGTCAACGCTCCCGTATCCTCGATCTTCTGGCCGCCCTTGCCATCGGACCAAGTGTGCAGGACGCCCCTCGGGCCGAACTTCTTCTTGAAATCCGGATCCTTGGGGTAGTAGTAGGTTTCGGGCTCTTCCTCGGCATTGAGGTGGTAGAGGTTGCCCAGGAACTCGTCGAAGCCGTGCACCGTCGGAAGGTGCTTGTCCTGGTCGCCGAGATGGTTCTTGCCGAACTGGCCCGTCGCGTAGCCTTGCGGCTTGAGCAGATCGGCGATCGTCGGCGCCCAGTCCGGAATGCCGTGCGGCGACCCCGGCATTCCGATCGTCAAGAGTCCCGTCCGGAAGGGATGCTCGCCGAGAATGAACGACGCGCGCCCGGCGGTGCAGCTCTGTTGGGCATAAGAGTCGGTGAAGAGAGCGCCCTCCTTCGCTATGCGGTCGATGTTCGGCGTGCGGTAACCCATCGTCCCGAGGTTGTAGGCGCTCAGGTTGTAGGCGCCGACGTCGTCGCCCCAGATGACGAGGATGTTGGGCTTCTTCGCAGGTGTCTGCGCCAGCGCCGGGGTCGACGCCGCCAGCATGGCGAGAGAGGCAACGAGTCCAGCGGAGGTTCGATGCACGTTCATGGCTCCCTCAACTTGCGAATACGTGCGGGCGGTCCTTTCGGACCGCCCGCGAATGCTTCGATGCGTTGGTCTCCCCGACTACTGGCTCTGATGCGGCGCCTTCTTGAGCTGATCCATGACCTGCGACAGGTTGTAGCTCGCCGGATCCTGCATCGGCGGGTACTTCTGGTAGGTCTCGAGCTCCTTGAGCCAGAGCACCTGACCGATCGGTAGCATGTTCCAGTCGTAGATGTAGGCGGTCACGGGTCCGGCCAGAACGCCGCCCATTCCCGTGAGGGTCTTGTACTGCTGACCGAGGGACGTTTCGAACGGATCGCGCTTGATGTTGACCACTTGGGCCCAGTGGTATGGCAGAGCACCGGCGATGAAACCGGCCGGATCGTCGGAAACCATCGTGAAATAGATCTTCCAGTTCTTGTACCGGACCGCTGACGGCTGAGCGCCGGAGTAGTAGAAGAAAACGTCGGTCGCCGGCTTTGCCGATTTGCCAGTCAGGTAGTCGATCTGGTCGTGGCCGTCGAGCGTCGTCTTGACGATTCCTGGGTAGGTCCCCGATTCGATCTTCTTCTTGAGCTCGTCGCCCTTAGGCCCGCCGGCGATGTCGACGAACGTGGGCAGCCAGTCGAGGGACGCGAAGATGTCGTTGAAGACGGTTCCAGGCTTGATGACTCCCTTCCAGCGGATGACGCACGGAGCGCGCATGCCGCCTTCCCAGGTGCTGAGCTTCCCGCCCTTGAACGGCGTGGTTCCCCCATCGGGATAGGTGATGGTCTCGGCGCCGTTGTCGGTCGTGAAGACGACGATCGTGTTGTCGAGCTGGCCCATGTCCTCGAGCTTCTTCAAGACCACGCCGATGTTGTCGTCCATCTGCTTCATGCCGGCTTCGTTGACGCCCCAATCCTTGCCGCCGGGCTCGCCGACCATGGCCATGTACTTGTCCGACAGCACGGTCGTGATGTGCATGCGCGCCGGGTTGTACCAGACGAAGAACGGCTTGTTGGTCTTCTTGGGGTCGTTGCGGTCGAGGAAGTCGACGACCTTGGCCGAGATCTCCTCATCCACGGTCTTGGAACGCTCGAGCGTCAACGGGCCCTGATCCTGGCAAGTCTGATTCTTCGACGTACCGTCGGAGGACTTGCACCAGAGAACCGGGCGGGGTGGCGTCAGGCAGACGGACGTCGCCGGATCGACCGCTCCGGGAACCTCGGGGAGGCCGGGAATCGGCGTGTTCTTGCAGGGCGGCGCGACGGTCTGCTGGGTCGGCGTCTTGTTGATGTCCGGAAAGCTCACGCCCTGCATCGCGTCCAGGTGATACAGGTAGCCCCAAAACTCGTGGAATCCGTGCGCCGTCGGCAGCGCGTCGGTGTGGTCGCCCAGATGGTTCTTGCCGAACTCACCGGTGTTGTAGCCGAGGTCGCGCAGGAACCATGCGAGCGCCGGAGTTCCGGGCCGCAGATAGGACGGGCTGCCCGGCAGCTGCGGCGGGATCATTCCGGTTCTCAGAGGATGCATCCCTGTGAAGAAGGCGTTGCGCCCCGCGGTGCAGCTCTGCTCCGCGTAGTACGTCATGAAGATGCCGCCCTCGTTGCCGATGCGGTCGATGTTGGGGGTTTCCCCGACCATCAGGCCGCGGTGGTAGATGCTCGGCTGGTAGATCCCGATGTCGTCGCCCATGATGAACAGGATGTTGGGCTTGCCCGAGGCCGAAGCCGGCTTCGCTTGCTGCGAGGTTTGAGCCAAGGCCGCCATGCTCATCGCCAGGCCGAGCAGGACGGCGACAAAAATCCGTGGATTGACCCTTGGCATACGTTCCTCCTAAGTCTGTAAGGCTTACTTCTCCAGCTTGACCTTGAGCCCCTCGGCCGCCACCTTGAGGCTGGCGCCCTTGGTGACGCTCGTCAGCACGATCTGAACTTTCTTGTCGTTGATGAGGGCCATCGCGCCCTTGCCCTCCTGGACGGCGATGTCCGCGCCGGCGGCGGCGTAGACACCGTTGATATCGTCCAGGTTCTTGAGGTCGTAGACGTTGCCGGTCGCTTCGGCTTTCGTCACCCCGACTTCGCCCACCGACAGCCCTTCGACCTTGAACTTGTAGGTCTTGCCCTTGTAGTTGAGCGTCCCGTGGCCCCAGCTCCACCCGATCCCGACGGCGACGGAGCCTTCGGAGAGCTTGACTGTGCCGTCGGGAGTCTTCTTGTCGGCTCCCTGCAGTACGGCGCCGGCCACCAGGAACACTCCAAGCAGGACTGCAATCCATCGACTCTGGTTCCGTGGCATCCCGAGTTCCTCCTTCTTGGTGCGCATACCCCTCCTCTTTCGTCGAAGCTCCCTCTAATTCGCCTCTCGATGCCCTTCTTCGGTGAGCGCCGTATCGACGGCGCTCACCAGCTGGCGTCCTTCGAATGGCTTGACCAGAAATGCGACGGCGTTCAGCTCTCGGGCTTCTTTTCGAGCCGAAGCCGTGTCGTGCGCCGTGATGAAGATGACCGGGTAGATCCGCCCCATCGTCACGAGGCGGCGCTGGAGATCGAGCCCGGAGATTCCGGGCAGATGAATGTCGAGGACGACGCAGCGAAGGCTCTTGCACGGCGCCGTCGCGAGGAACTCTTCGGCCGAGCCGTAGCCTCGAGCGTCGTAGCCGGCGATCCGGAGAACTCTCTGTAAGGCTTCGCGCATCCCGGTGTCGTCCTCCACGACTGCGATCGCGCCTTTTTGACCCAACATTTCCTGGATGCACGATCCGCCGGCCGGACGACTCGGAAAAGCCGGATGTTGGGGAGGAGGGGTATTGTCCTTTGGGGCAACGCGGATGCCCCGGGCCCGGGGAGTTAGCTTCTCGAGCGCGAGCGCGACCGGAGCCAGCCGTCGGCGTGGACGAGACCCGCGACGGAGTCGGCCTGCATCTTCTCCATGATCCGGGCGCGATGCGCCTTGACCGTGCGCTCGGAGGTCCCCAGCAGAGCCGCGATCTGCTTGTTGAGACGGCCGGCCACGACGAGCTCGAAGACCTCTTTTTCTCTCGGAGTGAGATTCGCGAATCGCTCCGCCACTTCCTTCCGACGGCCCGTGGACTCGGCCTCCGCCTCTTGCCGGGCCAGGGCTTGCCGGATCGCCGGGATGAGCTCGCTGCGCCGGACCGGCTTGGTCAGAAAGTCGGCCGCCCCCTGGCGCATCGCGCGCACGCTTTGCGGGATGTCGCCGTGTCCCGTCAGGAAGATCACGGGAAGGCTGTCGCCGCGCCTGGCCAAGGCCTCGTGGAGCTCGAGTCCGCTCGGCCCCGGCATCCGGACGTCGAGGAGGACGCAGCCGGATCCATCCGGGGAAGGCTCGAGAAGGAAGTCTCCTGCGGAGCCGTAGACCCGAACCTCGTATCCCGCGGCGCGCAGCAGCCTCGAGATAGCCGTGCGAAAGGAGGGATCGTCGTCGACGACGTGGACGACGGAAGCGTTCTCGGTCACGTGGCCGGTTCCGGCACCGGCGCTGAGTCCTCGCGGATCCTCGTCCGGGGCTGCGGAGAGGCCGGCAGGGCAAACCGGAACGTCGCCCCTCCGTAGAGGTTGTTCTCGGCGACGATCGTCCCGCCGTGCGCCTCGACGATCGAACGGCAGATCGAAAGCCCCAGCCCCACTCCATGCTTCTTCGTGGTGAAAAACGACTGGAAGAGCCGATTTCGATCGCCTTCCTCGATCCCGTGGCCCGTGTCGGTCACACGCACTTCGACCACGCCCCCCGCGGCTCTCGTCGAAATGACCAGGCGCCGCCGGATCACCGTCGTCACAGACATGGCATCGATACCGTTCATCGCCAGGTTGATCAGGACCTGCTGGAGCGACACCGCGTCCGCCTGGACGGCCGGCAGATCGGAGGCCAGATCTTTCTGGATCGCCACGGCGTGCCGCCGCGCTTCGTGCTCGAGGAGCTGCGCCACGGACTCGACGATCGGGTTCAGATCGACGGCTTTCGTCTCGATCTCGCGCTTGCCAGCGAGCTCGCGGACTCGCCGTACGACCTCGCTCGCTCGCAGATCGTCTCGACGGATGTCGGAAAGGATCCGACGGATCTCCTCGAGGTTCCCATTTTCGGACTCGAGCAGCATCTCGGCGGCCTCGGCATTCGCCAGGATCGCCCCGAGAGGCTGGTTGATCTCGTGCGATATGGAGGCCGTCAGCTCGCCCACCGCCGTCAGGCGGCCGGCGTGGGCCAGCTCCCGCCGCCGCTGCCGGTTCTCGTCCTCGGCGCGGCGTCTCTGCCGGCGCTCGATGAGGAGAGCGGCGAGCAGAACGGTTTCCGCCACGAGAGCGAGACCGACGGCGACGACCCTCTTCCAGTACTGACGCCAGAAGGACGGTTCCCGGTATCGAATCTCGTAGTCGGACGGCACGCGGTGCGCCGGGATGCCGAAGCGCTTCAGCTGCCGTGCGTCGACGGCGAGCAGTCGCGGTGACCCCGGCATGATGGGGATCGAGGAGGGCGTCTCGCCTCTGAGGATGCGAGCCCCGAGCTGGGCCGCCGCGCGCCCGGTGAACCCGTAGTCGAACATCGCGCCGCCGAGCGTCCCCGTGCCGAGGAACGTCGCGTGCACGCCGTAGACCGGGACCGAGGAGGCCGCCGCCAGAGCCTTCGCCGCATCCCGAGGAACGATCGCCCGGCCCTGGGAATCGCGATACATCATCGTGTAGAGAAGGATCGTGTCCCTCGGGAGTTTTCCGAACTCCCGCGGAAAGTCCCCCATGGGAACGCCGGATTTGGCCGCGACTGGAAGGGGCGGCTGCATCGCCTCGAGGCTCCTGACCGCCTCCTGAATCGTCGTCACGTCCCGGTCTCCCGACCCGCCGACGACGAGAATGCGCCGCGCATCCGGCTGCAGGACGCGGGCCAGGTTCACCGTCCCCGTGAAGTCCTCCACGTCTACGATTCCGGTGGACCAGTCGGGCCGGATTCGGCTCTGGAAGTACTTCGGGTCGACGTTGGTGAACACGACGGGCGAATCGGGCCAGAGCTGGCCCCGGTACCGGATGAGAAAGTCGAGGGCCAGGTCGGTCAGCGCGAAGACCAGCGCGGGCTGGCGCTCTCCATACTTCCGGAGCAGGAAGGACGCGAGCTCGTCCTCGAACTTCTCGGTGTGGAAGCGATACGCGTCCATGCCCTCGGAATAGAACTCGAGAGGCCCGAGATTCGTGTCTGACAGGACCTGCCGGATCGCGCCGTCGATGACCTGGCCCGCCGGCAGCATGACCTCGGCGCCGGAGAGGATCAGGACGCGGCGGGCTGGAACGGGATCGGGCTCAGGGCCGGACGCGAACGCGGCCGCCGAGCAGGAAATCGCGACAAAGAGGCTTGCAGATACGACACGCACAGATCATTCCGATCTGGTTCGAATCTATCACCCGCGTCTTAAGAGGCCGGCAACCCGTCCAGGCGATTCGGGCGGGGCGGGGCGACTCAGGCCGAAACCGACTTGTGAGCGGCGCAAGCCCGCGAGCGCAGCTTTCCCGCAAGAGCGGGAAAAACGAGCACCGACAACATGGCGGCCCCGACCAGCGCCGCGGACATGTCTGTGCCGAGGCGCTTCGTTCTCACGCCGATCTCCGCGATCGCGACGACGATCGGCAGCGTGGTGGCCGAATACAACGCGAAGGGCAAACGCTCATTCTTCGCGAGGTCGCTGCGATAGAGCAGCACGGGAACTCCGCGGATGAGCAGAAGCAAGGCCAGGAACACCGGCACCAGGAGAAGGGGCGTGGCGCCGTTCAAGAGAGCCTTCAAGTCGAACCGGATGCCGCTCGCCACGAAGAAGAAGGGAACGAGGAACCCGAAGCAGACCGCCTCGACCTTGGCGCGTAAGGGCCGTCCCTCCGGACCCCGGGTGGCGAGGCCGACGACCATCCCGGCCGCGAACGCCCCGGGAACGACCTCGAATCCGAGGCTCTCCGAGAGCACGACGAACGCCGTGACCAGCAGGACCGCAATTCGAACCGGCAGCTGGCTGCTCGATTCCAGCGTGCGCCCCAAGAGGGCCACGAGACGTGGCGGATGGGTGCTCAGGGCGACGAGCGCCGCCGCCAAGGCGATCGCGACGAACCCCAGCATCAGTCCGATTTCGATCCAGCCGCTGTGGGTGCCGGTAAGCACGAGCGACATGACGATGACCGGAAGAAACTCTCCCGCCGCCCCGGCCGCCAGCACCATCCGGCCGAAGGCAGACTCCATCTCATGTTCGTCGCGCAGGATCGGAAGCACGACGCCGAGAGCGGTCGTGGGGAGCGCGAGGGCGATCATGAGCGGCGCGTGCACGAACGGCAGGCCGTGCAGGAGTCCCGCGGCCGCTACCGCGAGCACGAGGGAGAGGAACCAGCCGCGCGTCGCGAGCGACAAGGGGCGCCCGCGAACCCTCTCCAGGTCGAGCTCCATTCCCGCCATGAGGAACAGGGCGGCCAGACCGAGAGTGCCCCCGAGCCAGCCCAGAAGCCCTTCGTCGGTCGCCCAACCCAGCACGTGCGGCCCCACGACGATCCCGAGCACCATTTCCAGGACGAGAGCGGGCAGCCGAAAACCGACCGGGATTTCCGCGAGCAGCGGAGCCAGCACGGCGATCGCCAGGACCAACAACACCGGATGGCTGTTCATGGACGTCGCTGCTAGCCCTTCGCGCCGGAGATCGTCTCACGAAGGACGCCTCGGCTGCCGCGGCGACTAGGCGATTCGCGTGGCCTGGCGAGCGTGCCTGCGGCCGAGAGAGAGAAGGCTTCCGGCCAAACCGGCCGCCGCTCCCGCCGCCGGAAGAATGAGCGACGCGGGCATGCTCAGAAACGACGTCCAGAAAATCGCGAGGACCGGGTGCGGATTGCGCGCGAGCCAGTGCGCGGCGAAGCGGTAGGTCGCGTAGAGAAGCGCCAGCGCGAGGCTTCCGCCGATCAGACCTTCGGCCGTGGCATAGAGCCAGAACGGCGCGCGGATCGCGCCCTCGGTCGCGCCCATCAGCCGCATGATGCCGACCTCCTCGCGGTGCAGGTCGAGAGCGAGACGGACTGCGGACGCCACTGAGAGAATCGCGGCGAGCGTGAGGACCGCGCCAAGGAACAATCCGGCGCTGCGGACGAGCCGCACCGCGTCGCGAAAGCGCCGCGCGAACTCTTCCTCGGATTCCGCCGACTCGACGCCTGGCCAGGTCCTCGCTGTCGCCGCGATCTCGATCGCCGTCCCGCGCGGCGCGGTGGGTTTCAGGATCACCTCGAGCGACGGCGGGAATGGAGCTTCCTTCAACTCCGCCAGCGCCGCGCCGATGTCGGGGTACGCGCGGCGGAAGCGCGCCAGCGCGGCGTCGCTGCCCACGATCCGGATCGTGCGGATGCGGCCGTCCTGGGCCAGGCGGGCGGCGAGCGCACGGGCGTCGGCCTCGGGCTGCAGCGTCACGACGACCGAGGGCGCGTCGCTCGCGTCGGAGACCGCCAGGCGTCCGAGGTTGCGGGAGAGGAGAGCGAGCAGGCCGGGCACGTACAGAGCCACGGCGATCAGGGCGATCGCCGCGACGGTCTGGCGCGGGCTCGACCGCGCGATTGACCAGGCCTCGGAGTA
>JBKOZO010000022.1:0-53254 GCA_046725935.1 Acidobacteriota bacterium
GTTGCGGGTGATGGGGTCCTTGCCCGCCGTGAAGTTGCCGAAGTTGACCGTGATCGGCGAGACCGAGACGCGCGGACGGACGATGCCCGAGACCGGGATCTCGAGGTTGGGCTGCTGCTGAACTCCGGTATTGATCCGCACGGGCGCGTTGAGAAGTCCCTCGGGCGCGTCGGGCAGGACCGAGATCGCCAGCTTGTACTGCTCACCCGGACGTCCCGCGATCTTGTCCTTGTCTCCCGCGGGTGAGATCTCCGCCTTCACGTAGGGTTGCGCCGTCTCGGCGACGGTCGGCTTGAACCCCTTCTCCTCGGAGATCAGGATCACGTCCTGCGAGGACGGATCGCCCTTGACGACCGAGAAGCGGACGTACTGCTGCGGCGCCACGTCCACGAACGGCTTGACGATCGCCTTGACGAAGAGGTTCATCTGCGGGCGATCGGGATCGTTGGAAACGACCAGCACCGACTTGGAGATCGGGCCCGCGAAGCTCTTGGTGTCGACGCTCGTGTGGACCTTGCCTTCGGCGCCCGGCTTGATCAGCTTGTCGAAGTTGGAGACGGTGCAGCCGCACGACGGGCGGGCGTCCGAGATCACGAGGTCCGAGCCGCCGGTGTTCTTGATGACGAAGTCCGTCTCGATCACCTGGCCCTTGGGAACCGTGCCCATGTCCCGTGTCTCCGAAGTGATCTCGATCTTCGGAGCCGCGACCGCCTTGCCCGGGGGTTGAGCGCCGGCCGCGGGTTTGGCCGGCTGCTGGGCCGGGGGCTTGGACTCCGCCGGCTTCTGGGCCAGGGCAACCCCTGCGACGAGGAGCGCGCCGACTCCAAGCCGGCCGATTTTAAAAGCCTGAATCATTTGAGTTTCCTCCTGCTTGTGGGGATGCCACAGCCGCTAAACCTTCGGAAATCGCTTCCTATTTCCGAAATTGGCTCCATTAGACCAAACTCCGGGCCCGGATGTCGGAATCTCTTCGTTTTCACTTCGTGCCGGTCGGCGGAACCGCCATGGTCCCTCTGGCCGCACTGCTCCTGGACGAGGGACATCGGGTCACCGGCAGCGACCGCGCTCTGTACCCCCCGATGTCGACGACCCTCGAGCGACTCGGAATTGCGGTGGCCGAGGGCTTCGCGCCCGAGCACGTGCCCTCCGACTGCGACGTCGTCGTGGTCGGCAACGCCGCGCTCCGGGACAACGTCGAAGCCGCGGAAGCGAACCACCGTGGGCTTCCTGTCCTCTCGCTGCCACAGGCGGTGCGGAAGTACCTGCTTCCCGGAAAGACTTCCGTGGTGATCACGGGCACACACGGCAAGACGACGACCTCGGCGTTGACCGCCTGGCTGCTTCTCGACTCCGGCCGCGACCCCGGGTTCATCGTCGGGGGGGAGCTCAAGAACCTCGGGCGGGGCTACCGCCGCGGAGCCGGCCCGCACTTCGTGCTCGAGGGCGACGAGTACAACGCCGCCTTCTTCGACCGCGGGCCGAAGTTCCTGCACTACGAGCCCCGACACCTCTTCGTCGGCAACATCGAGTACGACCACGCCGATCTCTATCCGGACCTTCCGTCGATCGTCGAGGCGTTTCGCCGGGTCGTGAACCTGGTCCCGAAGGACGGCGCCGTCGTCGTCAACGCGGACGACCCGCGCGTGATGGAAGCCGCGCGCGCGGCGGAGGCGCCCCTCGTGCGCGTGTCGCTCGAGGATCCCGGGGCGGATTTTTCGGCGCGAGACATCGCGTACTCACCGGAGGGCGCGGAGTTCACGCTGCTGGAAGCCGGGATGCCGGTCGCGCGCCTGTCGTCTCCGTTGTCCGGCCTCCACAACGTGCGGAACGCTCTGGGCGCGATCGCGCTCGTGCGCGGGCTCGGCCTCTCGGATTTGGAGATCGCGCGCGCGCTTCCGCGCTTCCAGAGCGTCAAGCGGAGACTCGAGGTCAAGGGAGAGAAGAACGGCATCCTCGTCGTCGACGACTTCGCACATCACCCCACCGCCGTCGCCGGGACGCTCCAGGCCGCGCGCACGCGCTACCCTGGCCGGCGGATCTGGGCTCTCTTCGAGCCGCGCTCGAACACCGCCGGACGCAAGATGTTCGAAGAGGACTACGTCCAGGCGTTCGAACGCGCCGACGGCCTCGTCCTCGCGCCCGTCTTCCACGCCGGGCGGCTCGCGCCCGAGAACCAGCTCGACCGCGCCGCCCTCGCCCGCCGATTTTCCGGAGGCGGCAAGCCCGCCTTCGCGCCCGAAACGATCGACGCGATTCCCGAGATCCTCCGGCGCGAGGCGCGCCCGGGCGACGTCCTGATCCTCATGTCCTCGGGCGCGTTTGGGGGACTTCCGGAGACGCTCGCCGAGAGGTTGTGAGCGCGCGCCGCACTCTCGTTCCCGCCCTCTGGCTCTTTCTCCTGGTCGCGGTTTGCAGTGTCTACGTCGTCGGCGCGCTTCGCGCCGTTCCGTCCGCAGCGCCGTCCGCGCACGACTTCGATCTCGTACGCATCTGGCGGGAGACCGGACACCTGACGAGCCACCCGACGGATCCAACGCACCTGACGAAGCCGGGTTGGATCGCACTCCTGCGCGGACTGTTCCCTCGAGGCGCCGCGGATTCCGGGGACGGACGGCGTTTCCTGCTGCTCAACGCACTTCTCATGGTTGCGGGGATCGGACTCGCAGCCGTCGCCCTGAGGAGAGCCCAAGGGCCCGCGAGCGCTCTCGCGTTTCTCGCATTTCTGTCGTTGATGCCGCAGCTGCGAGACGCCTGCGACTTCATCGGCAGCGAGGCGATGGCCGCGGGGCTCGCCCTCCTGGCCTTCGGTGTATTCGTCTTCAGTTGGTTCGGTAGCCGACTCTGGGCTTTGTTCGGCGGAATCTGCATCGGCCTGTTGTTTGCTTTGCGACCCAACGACGGCGCGGTGCTCGTCGCAGCAGTGGTGTTCATGGCGCTCACTCGCGGAACAAAGAGGAGACCCAGGCTTGGGATGGCGGCATTCGCATTCCTCGGGACAGTCCTGGTGATGTTCACGCTGCTCCATGCCGCCGGCTACCGCTATTCGGCGCGGGCGGATACCACGAAGACTTTGCTCTGGGGAACACTCGACTATTACTGGCGGCCAGATGCCCAGGGCTGGCCATCCGGACCCACGCCGGAGGAAACGGCGCGACTTCAGTGGGCCACAGTCGCCGAACGCTGGCGCGCGGTTTTTCGCGACGGGAACGAGAACCAGAGACGCTCGCTCGAATGGAAGGCGCTGCACGGCTTCGTCTCGAGCGAGGAGCTGCCGCCGCAATGGAGCGGCGGCCGTTACCAGAGACTGGACCGGGCCCTCCGTGAGTGGTGGTGGCTGACGGCCGCGACCCTCGCGGGTCTCTCGGTGATCGTTGCCGTGGGCGGCCGGGGGCCCTACCGGTTCATCGGAGTGCTCGTCGTCGCGTTCTGTGTTCTTCAATCGATCGCCTGCGGCGCGGATCCCCGACTGGCCCTCCCGCTGCTGCCGCTGCTGGCTGCAGGAATCGCCGGAGCCCTGCCGGCAGTTCGATGGAGCGGCGTCGTCCTCGCCGCCGGGACGCTCACGCTCATGCTTCTCGTCTGGCGGGTCTCTCGGGTGCCCGACGCCGCCGGGTACGACTTTGCGCTCGTCCGCGGCCCGGGACATCGCATCGACCAGACCCTGCGCCCCTCCCTGTTTCCGGAACGCGGCGGCGCCAGCGTCCACCTCCGCATTTACGAAGAGCCGCCGTACCTCCTCGGCTTTCGAGCATCGATCGACGACACGCCGGTTTTCGAGAGGAGACCCGGCGACGCTTCCTCGTATCCGGCCTATTACTCGGTTTCGCTCACGCCCGCACAGGTCGCGGCGGCTCGGCAGTCCGGTTCGCGCCTCTCCATCGAGTCGATCGGACCGCCAGGCTCCGAGGGCTTCTTCTATTTCCCCCTGACCCCTCCCATCCTCGGACTGAAATGCCGCGTCGACGGCAACGCGCCCGTTCCCTCGGGGTTCGGCGGGACGGCGCCCGGAGGAATGCCGGTTTGGGTCATTGCGGGCGAAACGGCCGAGACCGGCACCCGATGAACGCTTCGCGGAGGGCCGCGCTGATCGTTCTCGGCGCGGCGGGCCTCGGCCTCTATCTCTGGCCGGCGCTCCGCGCTCCTATCGTCCTCTGGTCCGACAGCGCCGTCGATCTGGGCTGGGCGCGCAGCGGAGAAGGCATCGTCACGCCGGTCGTGTCGACGCACCACCCGCCGAAGCCCGGCTACATCCTCTTCTTGCGCACCATCCTGGCGCTCGGGTCCGACGACGGACCTTCCGTCGAAAGGCGGATCGTCGTCGTTCAGTCGATTCTTCTCTGGCTCGCGATCGCCGTGTCGTCCGTGCTCGTCGCCCGGAGGTTCGGCGCGCGCTGGGGCGTCGTGCTGTATCTAATGCTCATCCTGTGTGCTCGCGTGCGCGATGCGTCGAGCGCCGTCATGTCCGAGGTGCTGACGGCGGCGCTGCTCCTCCCTCTCGTGGCGCTGCTCCTCGACCCGCCCGAGCGAATCGCGGGCGCGGCTCTCCTCGGCCTCGCCTGCACGGCGCTCTTCCTGGTGCGCCCCAATGCGGGGGGAGCCGCGCTCCTCCTGTCGGCGGTGAGTTTCCTCCTGGCCCGCAAGCCGAAGCGTCTCATGCCTCTGGTGCTGGGCTTCGCGGTTCTGTGGGCGCCGGTCTGGCGTGCGACGGCAGTCCCGGGAGACCCCTTCCGCGGAATGGCGCCGGCGTTCATCACGGGAAGCGTGGACTATGGCTGGACGCCTCAGCACACGCAGCCGGCTCCCGAGCCGCCGCCGCTCGTTCAGATCGAGACCGCCGTCGCGAACTGGAGAGCCACGTTCGCGGAAGACCCCGCCGATCGAAACCGCCAGGTCGCCTGGCGCGCCCTCCATGGTCTGCTCGGCACCGAGTTCTACGACGCCGGCTGGTCGTCCGCCTACGCTCGCGCCTCCGAGATCTCCCGAATCCTCACGTCTCTCGTGCTGCTCGCCTGCGTGGGCGCGCTGATCGCGGCTCCGCTCTCCGCCCGGGCCCGCGCCTCAAAAACACTCGGGCTCATCCTCCTCGGGATCCTCCTCGCCCAGAGCCTCGTTCTCGGCGCACTTCCCCGGCTCGCGACGCCGTTTCTGCCGGCGCTTCTTCTGTTCGGAGTCGTCGCGTTGGCCGGACTCGAGAGCACGACTCGCCGCATCGTCGCCGCCGTGGTCTTCGTCGGGCTCGTCGTCCTCGTCGCCAGGGAGGCTCACGTGCTCGATTGGGAGTGGGGACGAATCGAGCGCTCGGACATCCGCATCACGCAGACGATCCCGAAAGGCTCGCTGCCCGTGTCGCCGCCCGCAACGCTACACCTACGCGTCGCGCCGTTGCTCGTTCCCACCAATGCGCGACTCGAAGTGCGGGGTCCCGGCGGGGAGATTCTCTGGGCGACGCCCGACACGGGCCGGGACGAGAAACCATTCGTCACGATCCCGCTGCCGCCGACGCTCATCGCCGCCAATCGTGAAGGTCCCGTAGAGCTCACCCTGGTCTCGACCGGCGTGTACGGACCGACGCACTTCCTGCTCTTCCCCGTCGTCCCGCCTCCCTGGCGATCGCCGGCGCGCCGCGAGGGAAGCCCCGAGCTCTCGCCCACATCCGGAATCTCCACGGGGTCGCTCGACTGGTGGTCACACTCCGGGACGCGCTAGCCCGTCGTAAGCTCCTTGCCGCATGATTCCGTTCCGCGGCTGGAACCGGGCCCTGCCATGGCTCGGCGCGGTGGCGGGATTCTGTGTCGCGGTCGTGCTCAGCCGGACGATCCCGATGGCTGCGAAGCCGGGGCAGCTGCCGGGAATCGCCGCGACGCTGGGCTTCGATCCGCACGGCTACTTCTGGCGGCTGGTCGTCCTGGTTGCGTGCCCGATCCTGGGCGGATTCCTCGCGGCGTGGATTACGAGAGCACCCGAGGCGGACCCTGAGACAGAAGCCGTCGCGGCGCCGAATTACCTCCCGCGGACGGCGGCGATTCTGCTCGCGTGCGGAGCCACGGCGCTGTGGGCCGTCTCTGCGCTCGCGAACCGCCCCGCCGCGAACCTCTTCGAGGACGGGCACAGCCTTCTGCCGGCTTCGGAGTATCTGCGCGGCGAGCTTCCCTATCGCGACGTCGTGCCGGGGCACGGTCTGATCAGCGACGGCCTGCTCCAGGCCTTCGGACTGAAGGTTTTCGGAGGCGACTATCGCGGCTATCACCGCACGGAGCTGCTGGCCTCCGCTCTGTTCTGGCCGTCGCTGTGCGTGCTGGCGTTCGTCGCGACGGTAAGCGCCGCGGCGGCCTTCGGAACGCTCCTTCTGACCTTCCTGTCCTACGCGACAGCCGGGTTTTCTACGAGTCATTCCTTCGTTCTGGATCCTCGCGCTCGCTGTTGCGGCGTCTCGGCGCGGCAGCGATCGGCTGTGGCTCGCCTGCGGCGCGCTCGTTCCGATTGCCCTTCTCGTGGGCGTCGAGTTTGCCGCGTACTCCGCGGGAGCGGCGCTCGTCGCGCTGTGGGTGGCGCGCGGAAAGAGGCTCCGGCAGCTGGGACGATTCGCCGCCGGCGCCGCCGTCTCTACGGCGGTGGTCGCGCTGATCCTCGCGGCTAAGGGATTGCTCGGAGGATTCATCGAAACGACGTTCTTCTATCTTCCGACGCTCATGCCGGCCTACGCGATACCGCTCGTGCGGCCAGCGCTTCCGTGGTCTCCGGGATTCTCGAGTCTCGGCGCTTTTCTGTCGGATCCGACGATGTTTCTCTACGGCTTCGTCACGCTCGCGGTGCTCGTTCTCGCCACGATCCTTTCCCGCGGCGCGCGCATCGGCGATCGCGCTCGCGCGGCGCTTCCGATCCTCGCCTGGATCGTCTTCGCCATGGCCTCGGTCGTGGAGCGGCGGCACGTGCGGTATCCGATGTTCCTGGTCCCGCTCGGGCTCGTGCTGCTCGCCCTGTGGTTCAAGGGCGAGTGGCGCTGGACGAGTCCGCGAGGTGTGGCCGCAGCGGCCCTCGTCGCCGTCGTCGTGCTCTGGAAGCCATGGGCCCTCGCGCGCAGTCTGGCACTCGCGATCGCGCATCCCGAGCCGGCGACCCTCGCGACGTTCGAGGATCCGCCCCGAGCCCGCGGTGCGCGATTCCCGGCGCCCGACGCGGCCCTCGTCCGCACGACGAACGCTCTGATCCGGGAGGCGAAGCTCTCGCCCGAGGAAACGTGGCTCGACTTTGCGAACGTACCCGGACTCCACTATCTCTTCGATCGGGACTGCCCGATCCGTTATTACGAGGTGCCTTTCTACGAGTCCGAGTCCGCGCAGGAGGAGGTCGTCGGCGCTCTCGAGCGCAATCCGAAAGTCCGCGCAGTCCTCGTCCGGTCGGGCCTTCCCTCGGATCCGATCGACAACGTGCCCAACGCCCTGCGGGCGCCGAAGGTGGCGGCGTTCCTTGAGCTCAATTTCCGGCCGTTTCTGAAACAGGACGGGGTGGAGTTCTGGATTCGGCGGCCGAGCCGCTGAAGGCGGTCGGCAGCCTCGCGCCGAGGATGAGCGTGAGCGCCGGGAAGAGGGTCATCGTCAGCCGTCCGAAGGCGGCATCGATCGCATAGGCCGGCCCGAACGCCGAGACAGCGAAGGCCACGGCGTAGACGAAGAACTGCCCCACGAAGACCGGAATCAGCCAATCGCCGATCTCCTTTCGCGTCGCCAGGAAGTACACCGCCAGCGCGAGGATCGGCAGGAGCGCTTGGCGGGCCTCTGTCCCGACGATACGGCCGACGACGAGGCCGAAGCGGCTCGCAAGCTCCGGCCAGCGCGAAGGCTCGAAGAGCGTGAAATCGAAATCCCTTCCCGGCTGGCTGCCCCGTGCCAGACGCATGAGAATCCCGTGCGCCGCGACCGGGAGGGCCAGGGCGGCGGCGGCGAACCAGCGAGCGCGGCGGGTTCTCGCACTTCGCAGCCGCCACCAGAGAACGACCGCAAGGAGCAGGACGAAGAGGGAGCCCTCCTGCTTCAAGGTCGCGCAAAGGAGAGAGGCGACGGCCAGCCTCGCCGCGCTGGAGGCGCCATCCTGCCGGAGAAAGTCGATGGCGGCAGAGGTTGCGAGCACCAGACCCAACGCCAGCGGAATCTCCGCGGTCCCAGCGTTGGCCGGACGGTAGAGAAAGAAGCAAAGGGACGAAAGCGCCGCAGCCGCGGCTCCCGAGACGCGGGAGACGCGCCTTGCAAGGAGGCCCGAGATCGCGGCCAGTGTCGCGAGCGAGCAGATCGGATAGAGAAGCGCCAATGCCTGGTCGTTGAACCGGCCGATGAACGAGGCCAGGGCCGCGAGGGTCAGCGGCACCAACAGCGGGTACTCGGGGTGCGCGAAGTAGAGCGCCGGATCCTGGAACAGCCGCCGCGGGATCTCCCCCGTGAGGAAGACGATCCTGCCCTTGTATCCCCAGAAGGCGAGAAAGTCGGTTGCCCACATCGAGTCCGCGAGCGCTCCGACGAGGAAGACGAGCCAGGCGGCTAAGGCGACGCACGACAGCAGCACGACGAGGGCTTGCCGATCCGCAGTCGTCGCGGCATGCGCTGGTGGAGCCCGCCGCGAACGCGTCGCGAACGTGGCGACGGCGACGGTGCCGGCTTCGAGGACCAGCAGCTTCCACGCGCTTGGCCGTGCACCGGCCGCGAGGAGCAGAACAACACAAGTCGCCTGGAGCAGCAGCCCCGCCGCCAGGCTCCACGCCAGCTTCTCGCGCCGGGTCAAAGTCGCCGTGAAGGGTCGGATCAGCACTCCTCCGGCCGCCGTCGCCGCGGCCAACGCCGCGAGTACGGCGCACAGATCCGGAAGAAGCTTTGGCGTCAGCGGATCCAAAGTGTTCCGCCGGTGATGGCGACGCCCCGCGGGCCGCGCCCGACCTCCGTGCGATACGTCGCGATCACGTCCGCCTCGTTCTTCCAGCGCTCATCGACGACGCGGCGCGGGGCGAGCCGGTAAATGGCCTGGTAGCGGTAGAGATCGGGCCGCTCCGGGACGAGGACCGCGACGGTCGCGGACTCGGGTGTGCGGCGCTTTACGTCGTCGAGAAACGCGGCGTAGTCGGGGTCGAACCAGAAGCTGGAGCGGTCGGAACGCCATCCGGCTTCTCCCGCGATGGCCCGCAAGAACCGGTCCAGGCGTTCGCGCGCGTACCGCGGCTCGAGCGGCGAAGCCAGCGAGAAGGCGAGAACCAGGAGGGAGAGAACCGCGAGGACGCCTCGGAGCCTAGCCCTTCCCATCCTTCACCGCGTTGCGAAGCACTCCCAGGCGCTCGATCTCGACTTCGACGACGTCTCCGGGAGACAACGGTCCGACACCTGCGGGCGTGCCCGTCAGGATCAGATCGCCCGGGTAGAGCGTCATCATCCGCGAGACGTAAGCGAGGAGAAACGCCGGCGAGAAGACCATGTCCGACGTGCGCGCTTTCTGGCGCACCGCGCCGTTGACACGCGTCTCGATCGCGAGGTCGGATGGGTCCAGATCCGGCACGATTGCCGGCCCGACCGGGCAGAACGTGTCGAAGGACTTGGACCGCGAGAACTGCTTGTCTTTCTTCTGCAGGTCGCGCGCCGTCACGTCGTTGGCGCAGCAAACGCCGGTGAGCGCTTCCCGCCAGCGCTCCTGCGGCCAGGACTTGATCCGGCGCCCGACCACCAGGGCGAGTTCGCCCTCGTAATCGACGCGCTGCGACTCCGGCGGCAGGACGATGTCTCCGCCGCCGAAGACCAGCGCCGAGGGCGCCTTCAGGAACAGAAGGGGCTCGTCCTCCGGAGCGACGCTGCCGAACTCGGCCGCGTGTTCGCGATAGTTCTTTCCGACGGCGACGATCTTCGAGGGGAGGGCGGGCGCTTCCGGCGAGCCGAAAGCGATCGATGTCCTCACCGTCATCCCGAGGAGCGTGAGCGACGAGGGATCCCGGACTCGACCAGAGGCGGGCGAGCCAAGTTCGGGATCCCTCGCTGCGCTCGGGATGACACGCTTCTCACTCCTGCCACGCCTCCGGGCACAGCTCGCCGGCGTAGACCTCGCGGGCGTCGCCGGTCAGGCGTACGCCCGTGATCTGGTCTCCGTCCGAGCGAAACTCGACGGTCAGATCCACGCCGCTCTTGGTGCCGCAGACGACCGGCGACGCGGCGAAGCCCTGCCGTCCCGCCACGATCGCGGCCGCGACGACGCCCGAGCCGCACGACAGCGTCTCGGCCTCCACACCCCGCTCGTACGTGCGCACGGCGATCCGGTTCCCCTTGCCGACGCGCACGAAATTGGCGTTGGCGCCGTCCGGCATCGCCGCGTGGTGGCGCACCAGAGGACCCAGGCGATCGATCTGGATGGTGTTGAGGTCGCCGCGCATGAAGACGACCAGATGCGGAACGCCGACGGACATCGGGATCGCCGTCGGAGGCAGGCCCCGGCCCGAGATCGGAACCGGATCCAGCGGAACGCCGACGGGCGGCAACGACAGCGTCACGCTCTCGCCGTTGACGTGGGCCTCGATCGGCGCCCAGCCCGTCTCGAGGACCGGATCGGTGCCCCGGGCCATGCCGCGCCGGACCGCATAGCGGGCGGCGCAGCGGGTGCCGTTGGCGCAGAACTTCGCGAGGCCGCCGTCGGCGTTGTAGTAGTCCACGCGAACCCGGCCGTCGTCGCCGGGCACGAGGAAGAGGGCTCCGTCGGCGCCGACCGAGAGGCCGCGCCGGCACACCAGCGCGAGCCGCAGCCGGTCTTCTTCGGTCAGCGAGCGGCCGTCGGACTCGAACACCAGGAAGTCGTTGCCGCCGCCGGCCGTCTTGATGAATCGGTTGGGAAGGGACATGGGAGCGGGAGTGTAACCCGGCTCGTCGATTTCGGGATCCCTCGTCGCTCCGCTCCTCGGGATGACGGCTTAAGGAGATGCGCTGCCTTTACAGCAGCGCCGCGGACGCCTCCTTCGACGGGGGGCTCTGGTTGCCCGCCCGGTCGATCGCCCGCACCACGTAACGGTAGCGCTTGCCCGGCTTCGCCGTCTCGTCGTTGAAGAACGGATCCGTGACCG
Organism: Acidobacteriota bacterium; assembly: GCA_046725935.1. GTDB lineage: Bacteria > Acidobacteriota > Thermoanaerobaculia > UBA5066 > Gp7-AA6 > DAHUXD01. Next base: position 11,078 of record JBKOZO010000022.1, read on the forward strand.
GATCCTTCGACAGGCGCTCGAACGGCCCATTCCCCTCGGCCCGATAGACGACGTACCCCGCCAGATCCGGCGCGTCCACGGGATCCCAGAGCAGGCGCACGAGGCTCGACTCCGAGAGCGCGTCCAGCCGCATGGGCGCCGGCGGCGGATAGATGTCCCGATACTCGAGCGCGAGCTCGTCCGCCGGAAGACCTTCGACCTTGGGATTCTTGGCGAGCACGGCCCGCACCGTGTAGGCGAGGGGCACGCCGTAGGGAGCGCCCACGTCGACGTAGCTCGTGCTCGGGACGGGCGTCGGGTTCAGGGGCAGGTCGTACTCCTCCGTCGAGAGCGGGCGGCGGTAGATCTTGTATCCCGCGATCTCGACGGGCTGCTGGAGCACGTTTTTCTCGGGAGCGGTCCATTCGAGGCAGATCCGGCCTTCGCTGACGATCGGCTGGAGAAAGACCGGCGCCTGGGGCGCGATGTCGGGAGTGAGCGCGACGATGTTGGAGAGCGGGCTGCGCTCCTTGTTGCGCCGCACCGACACGACGGCGTACGCCAGCGGATGTGGACCTTCCTCCTGCGTGAAGAGAGTCAGCAGGGAATCCCGGTACTCGAGCGACGCGCCGCGAGTGGCATCGGCAATCGCCGGCAGCGACAGCGACGCCACACGCTTGGCCTGGCGGTAGAACGCCTCCTCGGCCAGCCGGACGTTCGTGGCTTCGCGCCGCTCCATCTCTCCGGGCAGGTGCACGGCCCCCGTCGCCCCCGTGGCGCCGGGCACGGAGGGCGGAGGCGCTCCCCCGGGGCGCCGCGGCGCCGTCAGCTCGGAGGGAGGCCGGTCCACGCGGAAGATCTCGATCGAATCCAGGTCCGTCAGCGGGTCGCCCGTCAGGAGGCGATCCGGGAACGAAAACGTCAGCACGGCGTCGTCGCCTTCCTGCTCGACAGAAAGGTCCGATACCGCGCGCGGGCCTCGGGGCAGGGGCGGCTGAGGGTCGCCCTTCTTTCCGCAGGCGATTGCGGCTAGAAGGCATAAACCGAGAACGGTACTCTCCGCAGTCATCCCGAGGAGCGTAGCGACGAGGGATCCCGCACTGAGATCGCGGCGCGTCAAGTTCGGGATCCCTCGCTGCGCTCGGGATGACAACCGAGGGCGAGGGGCTCGGGATGACACCTCTACCTCAGAGCACGTATCGAGACAGGTCCTCGTCCTTCACGAGATCGGCCAGCGCGTTCTGCACGTCCGCGATCTCGATGCGGATCGCCTTGCCCGCGTTCTCCGGGCCCGCGAACGAAATGTCCTCGAGCAGGCGCTCGAGGATCGTATGGAGCCGCCGCGCGCCGATGTTCTCGAGGGCACGGTTGACTCGCTCGGCGTCGCGGGCGATCTCCGAGATTGCCTCCTCCGAAAACGAAAGGTCCACGCTCTCGGCCTCGAGCAGTGCGCGGTACTGCTTCAACAGCGCGTTCTCGGGCTCGGTCAGGATGCGCACGAAGTCGGCTTCGGTCAGCGAATCGAGCTCGACGCGGATGGGAAAGCGTCCCTGGAGCTCCGGGATCAGGTCCGCGGGCTTGGACACGTGGAACGCGCCGGCCGCGATGAAGAGCACGTGGTCGGTCTTGACGAAACCGTACTTCGTGTTGACCGACGTTCCTTCGACGATCGGCAGGAGGTCCCGCTGCACGCCTTCCCGCGAGACGTCCGGGCCGCGGCCGCCCGACTCGCGCCCGGCGACCTTGTCGATCTCGTCGAGGAACACGATGCCCGAGGACTGCGCGCGCTCGACGGCCTCGCGGGCGACCTGGCCCGGATCGATGAGGCGCCCTTCTTCCTCCGCCTGCAGGATCTGGCGCGCCTCGGCCACGGTCGTCTTGCGGCGCTTCTTCTTTCCGCCGAAGAGTCCCGGCAGCATCTCCTTGACATTGATGTCCATCTCCTCGACACCCTGGTTGGTCACGATCTCGAAGGACGGGAACGTCTTGTCGGCCACCTCGACTTCGACCAGGCGATCCTCGAGCTTGCCGTCGCGCAGAAGCATCCGGAGCTTGCCCCGCGTCTCCTCGGCCTCGGTGTCGGGAATCGCGGGCAGGAGCAGATCCAGCAGCCGCTGCTCGGTGCGCGACTGCGCGCGGTCCCGGATCTCGGCCGTTTTCTCTTCGCGCACCATCTGCACCGCGACCTCGGTCAGGTCCCGGACGATCGACTCGACGTCGCGCCCGACGTAGCCGACCTCGGTGAACTTGGAGGCCTCGACCTTCAGAAAGGGTGCGTCGGCGAGTCTGGCCAGGCGCCGCGCGATCTCCGTCTTGCCCACGCCCGTGGGCCCGATCATCAGGATGTTCTTCGGCAGGATCTCGCGGGACATCTCGGGAGACAGACGCTGCCGCCGCCAGCGGTTGCGCAGGGCGATCGCCACGGCCTTCTTGGCGCGCTTCTGGCCGATGACGTACTTGTCGAGCTCGACGACGATCTCGCGGGGTGTGCGCGCCGCGGCCGGCGGCGCCTGGGCCTCCGTCTCGCCGGGCATCATGAAAACCACGCTAGATCTCCTCGATCGTGATGTGGTCGTTGGTGTAGATGTCGATCTCCGAGGCGATCAGGAGCCCCTCCTTCGCGATGTCGCGTGCGGAGAGATCCGACCGGTGCTTCAAGAGCGCCCGCGCCGCCGCGAGCGCGTAGGCGCCGCCGGAGCCGATGGCGAGCACGCCTTCCTCCGGGGAGATCAGGTCGCCGGTGCCGGAGATGAGCAGCGAGCTCTGGCGGTCGGCCACGATCAGGAGCGCCTCGAGCTGCCGGAGCATCTTGTCGGTCCGCCAGTCCTTGGCGAGCTCGATCGCCGAGCGTTCGAGGTTGCCGCGATGCTCGTCGAGCTTGCCCTCGAAGCGGGAGAAGAGGGCGAAGGCGTCGGCCGACGAGCCCGCGAAGCCGGCGAGGACTTCGCCGCCCTTGAGTCTCCGGATTTTGGCCGCCGTCTGCTTCATGACGGTCGTACCCAGCGTGACCTGTCCGTCGGAGGCCATCGCGATCTTGCCCCCGTGGCGCACGCACAGAACCGTTGTCGAATGCCACCGATCCATCGCCGCCGGCGAGGATACCGCAGTCACCGCGAAAGAGCCCGGATCGCGCGGTCGACGATCGCGTCCTCGCTGCCCGAGGCGGGGACATCGGGGATGACGCCCTGGCCTTCGTAGCGGCGGCCGTCGAGGCCCTCCAGCGTGCGCGCAGTGAACCAGAGCAGCGATCCGTCGGGAAGCAGGTGCGCGCCCGCGCCTCCGCTCGCCATGCCGGCGGTCTCCTCGCCGACGATCGGCCCGATCTTGTGCGCGCGGAACTTCAGGGCGAGAGCCTCGCCGGCCGAGGCCGTGCCGGAGTTGACGAGGAGCGCCACGGGCAGCGGCTTGTATGCCGGAGGCGAGAGGCGTTTCCCGTCGCGCGAGACCAGGTAGTAGTCGCGCGAGCTCCACTGGCCGCGCAGGAAGGTCGGCAGGATGTTGGGATCGTAGCCGCCGCTGTTGCCCCGCACGTCGAGCACGAAACCGTCGAGCTGCCCCCAGCCTGCGAGATTGGGGCGCACCCGCGCGACCTCGTCTCGATCGAGGAGCATGTCCACGACCGCGAGCGCGGTCTCCGCGCTCATCCCCCACACATGGGCGTAACCGTAGGCCTTGCCGTCGCGCCGGAACACGCGGGCGCTGTCCCAGACGAGCCGGTCGCCCGGCTCTTCGTATTCGAGGAGCAGCTTCGACGTTCGCGCCGGCTCTCCCAGGCGCTGCCACGTCACGTCGATCGTCGACTTCGGCGTGCCTTCGAAGGCGAAGAAGAGGTCGCGGAAGTTGACTCGCGTCTTCCCGTACGGCTGGCCGTTCACGGCGACGACGCGATCACCGAGACGCAGCCCCGCCTTGTCGGCGGAGCTGCCCGGGATGACACCCTTGACGGCGTAGCCGTCTCCGTCGCGTCCGATCCGCAGTCCTGCCGTGCCCCACTCGCGCTCGGGAAGCCGCCCCGCGGGAAGACGAAACGTGTGCGAATCTTTCAGGACCGCGAGCAGGCGGTCGTAGACCGCGTTCTGCTCCTCCGCCGAGGGCGGGGGCTGGGGCGACAGCTCCGCCGCGGCTTTCGCGACAGCTCCGGGCCAGTCCGCGCCGTTGAACTTCGGATCGAAGAATCCTTCGCGGATCTGCCGGTCGATCTCGGCGAGCACGGGAGGAAGTGCGGCCGGCGTCGGTGTCTGCGCCGCAACACAAGCCGCGAAGAGAAAGAGCGCGATCCCCGACTTGGGACACGGGACATGGGACCTGGGACCCGGTTCAGGCTTTCGGATGCGCATTCCGATACACCTCGCGCAGACGAGCCGCGTCCAGGTGCGTGTACTTCTGGGTCGTCGACAGCGAGGCGTGACCGAGTAGCTCCTGGATCGCGCGCAGGTCGGCTCCCGCCTGAAGCAGGTGCGTCGCGAAGGTGTGGCGCAGCGCGTGCGGCGAGATCTCTTCCGGCAGGCCCGCCGCGCGCAGCCGGCGCTTCAGGAGGCGCGCCATCGAGCGCGACGTGAGGCGTCCACCCCGAGCGTTGACGAAGAGAGGGTCCCCCGGCTCGTCCTCGTCGTTGGCCCGGTGCCGGAGCGCCGCACGCGACGGCAGGTACGCGCGCAGCGCGTCGGCCGCAGCCTCGCCGAAAGGCACGATGCGCTCGCGGCTCCCCTTTCCGGTGACGCGGACGAGGCGCTCGGAAAAATCGACGTCGTCCATGTCCAGGCCCGCCGCCTCGGAGACGCGAAGCCCCGTCGCGTAGAGGAGCTCGAAGAGGGCGCGCTCGCGCTCGGGAATGATGCCTTCGTCGTCGCCGGAGTCGAGCAGTCGCTCGGTGTCGGTCAGCGTCATCGCGCGAGGCAGCGTCTTCGGGACGCGCGGCGCCGGCAGACCCTTCGCGGGACTCTTCTCGATGTGACCCTCGCGGCACGCCCATCGAAAGAAAGAGCGCAGCGTCGAGAGGTGGCGCGCGAGCGAGCGGTTCGAGAGCTTCGCGCGGTGCAGGTGAGCGAGGTACGAACGCACGGCCAGCGTGTCGACTTTCGACAGCGGCGTCTTTCCAGCGCTCTCGTTGGCGAACTCCTTCTCCCAAAAATCGGCGAATCGGTCGAGGTCCGTTCGGTAGGCGAGCACGGTCCGGGGAGAGAAACGCCTTTCGTCGGCCACGTGGGTCTCGAAGCCGTCGATGGCGCGGGAGAGCGAGATCACGCGCCATCAGTGTAGCGCGGCATCCATCCGTTGCTCGCAGGACCCTTCCGTTGTCATCCCGAGCGGAGCGAGGGATCCCTTTTCGAGTCACGATGCGGCTTCCAAAGGAAGCCCTCGTCGCGGCGCTCCTCGGGATGACAAGACGGGCGGCCCCTCGCTACGACCGCCAGCCTTAGAATGCCCCGCCATGGAGCTGCGACCGTTTCGTTCGATTCGTTTCTCGCCCCGCGTGCTGGCGGCGCGCGGGCTCTCGACGGTATTCGCGCCTCCCTACGACCAGATCTCGCCGGCGCGTCAGGAAGAGCTCTACGCGAAGGCGCCCGAGAACATCGTGCGGGTGACCTACCCCAAGCGCGACGTCGAAGATCCGTACGCCGCCGCGGCGATGACGCAGGCCGCGTGGCTCGCCGACGGCACTCTCGAGAAGGAGAAACGGCCCGCGCTCTGGATCTACCGGCAGACGTTCACCGAGGGCGGCGAAACGTACGTCCGCGACGCGCTCGTCGGCCTCGTGCGCCTGGCCGAGTACGAGAAGCAGATCGTGCGTCCCCACGAGCGCACGCTCGCCAAGCCCAAGGAGGACCGGCTGGCGCTGCTGGCGGCGACGAAGGCGGACTTCGAGCTGGTCTTCCTGATGACACGGGCTCCCCTCTCGGCGGCTCTTTCGACCCGTCGCCAGCCCCAGCTGACGGCGACCGACGCCGACGGCGTGCGCCACGACGCGTTTCGAATCTCCGACTATGCTGCCCACGTCGAGCTGCAGGGCCTGGTGAAGAACGCCGAGGCGATCATCGCCGACGGCCATCACCGCTACGAGACCGCTCTCGCGTTCTCGAAGGATCCCGCCGCCGAGAAGCTGCCCGGAGCCAAGTACAAGCTCTGCGCCATCGTCGACATGTCGTCGGAGGGATTGATCGTTCGCCCGATTCACCGTCTTCTCAAGGACCTCCCCGACTGGCGGCCCGTGCGCACGCTCCATTCCGCGCGCGACTTCTTCGACGCCAGGGAGTTCGCGTCCGCACCCGAGGCCTATGCGGCCCTGGAGAGCCACGCTCGGCGCTTCTCCGCGTTCGTGCTCGTCTCGAAAGACGTGAAGCCGACGCTGCTGACGCTTCTGGAAAGGCCGGCGGCGCCGCTCCCCTGGCCCGAGGGCCGCTCGGAGGCCTGGCGCAACCTCGACGTCGCCGCGTTGGAGGTGGCCTTCTTCGACAAGCTCCTGGGGATCGGCACGGACACGATCGCGCGCGGCGAGCACATCTCGTTCACCTCCGACGCTGCGGCGGCGATCGCCTCGGTCGAGAAGGGCGAGGCGCAGGCCGCGATCCTGATGCGCCCGACGACCGTTTCCGACGTCGAGGCCGTGGTCGGCGCGGGAGACCGGCTCCCGCAGAAGTCGACGCACTTCTACCCGAAGATGTACTCGGGCCTCTTCGGCGTCTCGCTCGAGGACGCGGTGTACTGAGATGGAGGCCGCGGAACGCGCCGCGGAGGCGGAGCGGCTGCTCGCCGCCGGGCGCGCCGCGGAGGCAATCGCGGCCTGCCGCGAGGCCCTCTCCATAGACCCCGACTGCCTGGCCGCGCACGTCTGCATGGCGCGAGCGAAGCTGCCCGGCGAAGACTTCCTGGCCTACCTGCGGCGCTTCCACGAGGCGCTGCGTCCCGGGGTGTATCTGGAGATCGGCGTGGACGCGGGGCGCACGCTCTCGCTCGCCCGCCCGCCCACGAAGGCTCTCGGCGTCGATCCGACGGCCCGCGAGGGACACGCCTTCGACGCGGAAACGCGTCTGTTCCCTTTGGAGAGCGACGTGTTCTTCTCGAGCGGCGCCGCCGACTTAGAGCTCTCCGGCGCGCCGGTCGAACTCGCCTTCGTCGACGGCCTTCACCTCTTCGAGCAGGCCCTGCGCGACTTCATCCACATCGAGCGCCGCTCGGCGCCGGATTCCGTCGTGCTGTTTCACGACTGCCTGCCGCTCGACGCGGCGACGGCCTCGCGGGAGCGCCGCACCGGATTCTGGACGGGAGACGTCTGGAAGATCGTGCCGATTCTTCAGAGTCGGCGCCCGGACCTGAGCGTCCTCCTCGTCCCGACGTATCCCACGGGTCTGCTCGTCGTGACGCGGCTGGATCCGTCGTCGGACCGCCTCGAACGAGACCTCGACGCGATCGTCGCGGAATGGACTCCTCGAAAATGGAGCGGCGGGCCGGATGACCCGCCGCTCCCGATCGTTCCCAACGACTGGCCGGCGGTCCTGAGGAGGACGCGGCCTGGACACTGAGGCTACTTCTTCGCGAAACCCCGCACGTCGTTCTTGATCAGGCTCGCGATCTGCTCCTGGCTCAGCTTCTTTCCGAAGGGCGGCATGTCGTCCTTGCCCTCGGTCACGTGCTCGATCAGCTCGGAATCTTTCTGGTCGGCCTGCCACTCGGCGTCGGTGAAGTCCCGGGCCTTCAGTTGCTTTCCGCGAGCTGTCTGCCCCTTGCCGTCCTCGCCGTGACACTTCGCGCAGTACTGCTTGAAGAGATCCGACGGATGGGACTCCTGCGCATAGAGGGCGACGGCCAGCCCCAGAAGGGCGCCGATCACGAGGCCGGTCAATACCCGGGTTTTCGTCATCCTTTTCTCGCTTTCTCGAGGTCCTGGAGCACCGACTCGGGCTCCCATTGCTCGCCGTAATAGAGGTTGGCGACACGGCCGTCGGGATCCACGACGGCCACCGCCTGCGAATGCACGATCTGGCCGTGATCCGGGTAGTAGAGGACGCCGAAGCCTTCGGCCACGCGCGCGACCGCCGCCGGATCGCCGGTCAGGAACTTCCAGCGCGAGGGGTCCGCGCCGACGTGCGCCGCGTAGTCCTTCAGGACCGCGGGCGTATCTCCCGCGGGATCCACGGTCACGGCGAGGATCGTGCCGAACTTCTCCTTCACCAGCGCCGCGGCGATCTTGGAAAACTTGCCCACTGTGATCGGGCACGCGGTCGCGATGGGGCAGCGCGTGTACACGAACGTGACCGCGACCGGTTCGCCCCGGAACTGCGAGAGCCGGACGGGCTTGCCGGTCTGGTCGATCAGGGTGAAGTCCGGCACGAGCTCGCCCACTCCGAATCCGCGGTTGGGCTGGGGCCGCGCCGACGAGCTCGTAGGGGTGGGCGTCGGCACGAAGCCCTTGGTGAGGACGTTCTCGAGGAAGAACGTTTTGCCGTCGACGACCAGCCGGGCCTCGATCCGGTCGCCTGGCCGCAAGAGCGCCACGACCTTCGGGTCGTCGCGCACGGGAAACGACATCGTCATCGCTTCCATGAAACCGGGGATCTCTTCGTGGGCGACGGTGATCGCGGGCTTGGAGAAATCCACCGCCGTGATCACGCCCTTCAAGGCATAGCGCTTGGCCGAGGCGCTCACGGGAGCGCCTTGTGTGATCGCCGGCCGCGAGGGCGCGTTGGCCGGAAGCTCGCGGCGGGACTTGCAGCCCGCGGCGAGGGCGACCGCCGCGGCGAGGCCGGCCGAGACGAAGACCCTTCGTTTCACGGCGCCTTTCCTACAGGATTCGAGGACCCGATTTCAAAGGTTAACGAAGCCCAAAGGCTCTGCCAGTCGGCATCCAGGCCCGGCGGGGCCGGGATCATGTGCACCGCCTTGATCAGCCAGAAGCCGGAGGCGTCGAGGTTCAACGAGACGCGCCCCTTCGCGTCGGTGCGCGCGGCGACTCCCTTTTCCGGGCGCGACTTGGACAGTGCCTGCACGAGCGCGCCGGGAAGGGGCTTGCCCTCGTAGAGCAGGCGAAACGGCAGCGTCTGGCCGACGGTCGCCGTGTAGGGGTCCCTGTCGGCGATCAGCTCGAGCGTGAAGCCGAGGTCGCGGTCGTAGCCCTTCGGGGGCTTCCCCGTCTGTCCCGCGTCGAGAAGGGCCTTGGCCGCCCGCGAGAAGACTTCGCGCGCCGGCTTCTGCGTCTCTCCGCGCGAGGCGCGGATCTTCGCGATCTCCTCAAGCCCCTCCTCCTTTAGATAGTCCTCGAACTTCACCGCATCGATCGAGATGCCGTAGTCGCGGCTGCGATAGCCGATGTATTGGAGGCCCGGCGCCGTGATCCGAACGGCGCCGGCCGGGTCGTCCCCTTCGCGCCCGGAGAGCGGCGTCGTGCCGGCGCTCGAGAAGAGCGCGAACGTCACGATGAGCTTCGAGACGCGCGGGAACGGCTCCCCCTGCAGGTGCGGGCCGACCCAGAGACGCGCGGTCACGTTCTCGCCGACCTGCGGACGGAAGGTCGACGGCTCGATCCAGAAGTCGTGCGCGGACAGGGGCCCCGCCGCGAGCGCCGCCGACACGGCGAAAGCCGCAGCCCGCTTCATCGAGAAGCGGCCGCGGGCAGTCCGTGAGCGCGGGTCGCGATGAACTCCGTCAGCTTCGCTAAGTCCACGTTGCCTCCGGAGAGCACGACCCCGACCTTCTTTCCCGAGAAGTCGGCCTTGCGGTGGCGCACCGCCGCGGCTCCCGCGGCACCCGAGGGCTCGACTAAGACCTTCATGCGCTCGAGCATCCACGTCAGCGTCTCGACCATTTCGTCGTCGGAGACGAGCAGGATGTCTTTGACGTCGTGCTGCACGATCGGGAAGGTCAGCTTTCCGGGAGTCGTCACGCGCAGGCCGTCGGCGATCGTCGCGTTGGAGGAGACCTCCACGCGCTTTCCGGCGTCGAGGGACTTCTTCGTGTCGGCCGCGGTCTCGGGCTCGGCGCCGTAAACCGCGATTCCCGGCCGGAGGTGTTTGGCCGCCGTCGTCCATCCGGCGATCAGGCCGCCGCCGGAGACCGGAACGACGATCGCATTCAGGTCGGGCACGTCCTCGAGAAGCTCGACCGCGCCCGTGGCCTGTCCCGCCATGATGAGCTCGTCGTCGAAGGGCGGCACGAGCATCGCCTTCTTTTCCCGGGCGATCTGCGCCGCGATGTCGTCGCGGCTCTGGACCTCGCGGTCGTAGAGCACGACCTCGGCGCCGTACGCCCGCGTCGCGTCGATCTTCATCTGCGGCGCATCCTTAGGCATCACGATCGTGGCGCGGATGCCGAGAAGGCGCGAGACGAGGGCCACGGCCTGGGCGTGGTTGCCCGAGGAGAACGCGACGACGGCGTCGAGCCGGCCGCGTTCGCTCTCGGCTTTCATCTTGTTGTAGGCGCCCCGGAACTTGAATGCGCCTCCGCGCTGCAGGTTCTCCGCTTTGAAGAAGACCCTCGCCCCCGCCTCCTCGTCGAACTGGCGCGAGGTGAGCACGGGCGTGCGGTGCGCCACGCCGTGGAGGCGCTTTCGGGCTTGTTCGATGTCGTCGAAGGTCAGCATGGTTCTCCTACGGTACGGCGACGGGCGCGCCGAGGATCTGTGTTTTCCACTCTTCGATCGCCGCGAGCGCGCGGTCGACCATCTTCTGGCGCCGCACCTGCTTGTCCCGCACCGGAGAGTGCGACGTGTCCTCGATCAAGCCGAACGTCACGTTCATCGGCTCGAACTTTTCGTGCGGCGGCCGCTCCGAGCAATGCCGCGCCAGCGACCCAATGGCCGTCGTGTACGGGATCGGCACCGGCTCGCGGGCCTCGAGCGTCTGCGCGAGCGTCAAACCGACCGCCAGTCCCGTGGCCGCGCTCTCGACGTAGCCCTCGACCCCGGTGATCTGACCCGCGAAGGAGATCCGCGGGTCCGACCGCAGGCGCCAGAAGCGGTCGAGGTGCGCGGGCGCGTGGATGTACGTGTTGCGGTGAAGCATCCCGTAGCGCGCGAAGGCCGCGTTTTCCAGGCCCGGGATCATCCGGAAGATGCGCTGCTGCTCGCCGATCTTCAGCTTGGTCTGGAACCCCACGAGGTTGTAGTGCTCCTTCGCCAGGTCGTCCTGCCGCAGCTGCACGACGGCCCATGGTCTCTTGCCGGTGCGGGGATCGACGAGCCCCATCGGCTTCATGGGACCGTGCCGGAGGGTCTCGAGACCTCTCTCGGCCATCACTTCGATGGGCAGGCAACCCTCGAAGTAGACGCCCTTCTCGAAATCCTTGACCGGCACCGTTTCGCCCGAGAGGAGCGCGCCGACGAACGCCTCGTACTCCTCGCGCGAGAGCGGAGAGTTCCAGTAGTCGTCGCCTCCGCCCTTCCCGTAACGGGAGAGCGCGTACATCTTCGAGAAATCGAGCGAAGAGGCTTCGACGATCGGCGCCATCGAGTCGTAGAAGTAGAGGTCCTCGGTTCCGAGGAGCTCTCCGATCGCGGCGTCGAGGGCCGGCGAGGTCAGAGGCCCCGTTGCGAGCACGACGATCCCCTCGCGGGGAATCGCGCGGACCTCTTCCCGGACGATCTCGATCTCGGACCGCGCTGCGAGGGCATCGGTGACGAGACCCGCGAAGACGTGCCGGTCCATCGCGAGTGCGTCCCCCGCGGGAACGGCCGCCTGCCTCGCACAGCGAATCACGAGCGAGTCCAGCGCCTCCATCTCGCGCTTCAAGAGACCGACGGCGTTGCGCGGATTGTCGGAGCGAAACGAGTTCGAGCACACCAGCTCCGCGCAGCGGTCCGTCTGGTGCGCCGCCGTCGAGACGACGGGCCGCATCTCGTGGAGACGGACCCGGTGCCCGCGCCGCGCGAGCTGCCAGGCGCACTCCGATCCGGCGAGCCCGGCGCCGACGACGGTGACCTGCGAAGCCATGGGAACAGGGATTCTAAGGGACGCCTACCAGCCTCCGCCGCCTCCCCCGCCCGAGCTTCCTCCTCCTCCGCCGCCGCCTCCGCCTCCCCCGCCTCCGCTCGAGGAGGACGGCGAGGCGACTCCAGCCGCCAGCGCCCCCGCCGCGACGGCCCACGAGCCCGAGGCGCCGGCGCCGCCGAACGAGCCTCCTCCCCCGGTCCAGCCACCGGAGCTGCCGCCCGACGAGGACGATGAGCTCGAAGACGATCCGGTCCATGAAGAGGAGGAGCCCGACGAAGCCGCCGCGGCGCCGTGGGCCTTGAACCAGCGATCGGCGTCGGATGTCAGGCCGAAGGCCACGACGTACGGGAACCACGAGTCCTGCAGGCGCGGAGACGGAGAGTCGAGCTCGCGTTTGAAGTAGGCGCGCGCCGAGGCCAGAGCCTTGCGCCGCGCGATGCGCTTCGGCCCGTCGCGCGTCGCGGCGAGGTTGAAGATCGAGCGCACCATCGCCAGACGCACCAGCAGGCCTCCGACGACGAACAGCAAGATCGCGCGGTTGCCCTCGCGCACGCCCAGCCAGGCGAACCAGAAGAGCAGGAGCGGCATCCAGAGAATCAGGATCGAGGAGGCGTCGAGGCGATCCACGAGCCTGCGGAAGACCAGGGCTCCGATCACCGCCAGTCCGTAGACGATCCCGAGCGTGATGGCAAGGCCAACGACCGTCCCGAAGTCCTGGTTCCCGACGAAGATCGCGGCGAGCAGGGCGAGGACGCCGGAGGCGAATAGAAACATCGTCGGTCCCCTCGACGGCGCCGGCGACGTGTCGCCGAAATCGGGATACGCCGAGATATTCGCCTCCAGGCCCGGCCGGATCTTGGAGGCCGGATCGAAACCCGTGGATTTGTAGTGGCTCTTGATCGCGTCGGTGTCGGTCTCCTTGCGGCCTCCGAAGAAGAATCCCTTCAGCAGGTCGTGCTCGTAACCCTGGAACTTCTCCAGCGGAACGAGCAGCCGCATCGAGAGCGTCTTCCCGTCGGCCTTCGTGGAGATCTTCTTCTCCGCCTCCAGCCGCGCGAGAACCGCCGCGACTTCGGGCGAGCCGATCTTCGCGTCCCAGAGGGCTCCGGCTTCCTCGGCTGAGAGGGAGAGGAGATTCGCCTCGAGCCATCTTTGATCGATCCGGTCCGGAGGAGTCAGCAAAGCGTAGCGGCCCAGCGCCTTCTCGCGCGACCGGAAAGCGAGAAACAGGAGCACGATCGCGACTCCGAAGGCGGCGAGGAGCGCGTTGCGAACGCCGGGTGTCGCGGCTTTCTGCGCCGCCGGTAGACGATTCATCGAGGCCGGCTCGCCGGATCCGGCGTACGCGAGGCTTGCGTGGACGACGTAGCCCTGGCCCGGCGGCAGTACGCCGGTCTCGAATCTCTCGGAGAGCGGCTTCTCCGGCTTCCAGACCGGATCGAGCTCGAGTGAGAGCGTGAACTTCCGAATCGCGTAGTCCCGGTTGGGGAAGGCGAAATCGTGGTCGAGGACGTATCGGCCGTCCTGCTTCACGAGAATCCCCGTCAGCGTGTACGCGATCTCGTAAATGCGCTCGGCGTTCTCAAACGGAGGATCGGACGGGAGGCGGCTTCGCCACCGCAGGACACCTTCGCCGACGAAACCATACTCGTCCACCTTCGAGAGGTCCCCTCCGGCGAGCGGATGCCGCGTTCCGTCGGGATCGACGCGGGTAATCGACTCGAACGCCAGGTTCTGGCCGGGGAAGAGGCGGAACGTCCGCTCTCCGCCGTTCCAGTCGCCGTTGAAGACGATCGTCTGCCTCTCGACGACGTGAAGGGCGCCTGCCGCGTCCAGCCGCGCCGTCACGTCGAATGCGCGCCAGGAAAGCTCCTTGCCTTCCGCCGCCGCGGCCACACAGAGGAAGAGCGCCAGCGCCGCGACGCGCCGAATCCTCGTCACGACGCTCTCTTCGCGCGCCGCGCCACCGGCACGACGAACCGGATCGACGTCAGCCTCGGCGAGAAGGCGGCGATCTTGTTGTCCACGAGTCCGGCCGAGAGCCCGGCCTTCTGCACGTCGATCCACAGAAAGGGGAACTTCAGCTCCTCGACGAACGGCTTCTTGGGAAAGACGACCCAGAGCGATCCGCTCGCGGTCAGCTGCTTCTCCATGTCGCCGAAGAAAGCGGTCAGCGAGCCCTCTCCCGGTACCTCCGCCATCATCCAGGCGTGCTTTCCGGGCGGGACCTTCTCCACGCGCTCGACTAAGGGACCGAAGGTCGCCCGAACGGTCTTCACGAACTCGGACGAGCGGCCGAGGGCGTACGCCGGAGCCACTCCGGGCAGCGAGAACTTCTCCCACGGGGATCTCACTGTGCAGATTCTAGAGCCTAAGATGGGCCGGTGACGTTCGAGTCGGACCTCTACCCCGACGAGTACTTCGACGGGCTCCACAAGGTCACCGCGTTCGCCGCGCCGGCCCGTAAGTGGCGCGAGCGCGACCGGGACATCCTGCGGCTGACGCGGCCGGCGAAGAACCTGACGGTTCTCGATCTGGGCTCGGCGCGCGGCGACGTGTGCTTCCTGCTCGCGCCCCACGTGAAGGAGGCGATCGGCGTCGACGCGTCCCCTCGGGCCCTGGAGATCGCCGAAGCCGAGCGCGCCCGCCGGGGTCTCGACAACGTGCGCTTCGTCGAAGGCGACGTCGCGACGCTGTCGGCGATTCCGGATCGTTCGATCGACGTCGCCGGCGCTTTCGACCTTCTCGAGCACGTCGACGATGCGACAGTTCGCCAGATGCTCCGGGCCCTCGCGCAGGTCCTCGCGCCCGGCGGCCGCTTCGTGGCTTACACGCCCAACCGCGAGCACTACGTCGAGCTTCTCAAGGCGCGGGACATCCTGTTGAAGCAGTTCCCGCAGCACATTGCGGTGCGACGCCCGCGCGAGATCGCGGCGCTCCTCGAATCCGAGGGTTGGAGAATCGACTCGCTGACCTACTCGACGGCGCCCTTCCCCGGAGTGCGCTGGATCGAGAAGGCCCTCTGGCGCCTGCCCGGGATCGGCCGGCTCTTTCGGTACCGGATTCTCCTCTCGGCTAGACTCGGGCCATGAGCCGGGACCGGCAGGGCGCGCTGAAGCTGAAGTCGCTGAAGTTCGCACTGGAATTGACCAGCCGCTGCAACCTGCGGTGCGGCATGTGCCCGATGGACGTGCTGACGCGGCCCTTCGAGGACGCGCCCTTCGACATGGTCGAAGACGTGGCTACGCAGATGAAGGCCCTGGGCCTGCGCATGAGCTATCTCCACGAGATGGGCGAGCCCCTGCTCTACAAGAGGCTGCCCGAGGCGGTCGATCTCTTCCCCGGCGTCTGCGTGTCGACCAACGCGACGCTCTTGAACGAGGACTGGTCGAGGCGCCTGCTCGAAAGCTCGCTGTCGCGCATCCGCCTCTGCATCGACACGCTGAAGCCCGAGGTCTACCCGATCGTGCGCAAGGGCGGAAAGTTCGAGGCCGTCGTCGACAACATCCGGCGCTTCCTCGACATGTCCAAGGGCAAGAAGATCACGGTCGAGATCCAACGGATGATCACGACGCAGACGCACGACGAGACGCCCCGGGACTTCCGCGACTTCTTCCACCTCGACCGCTATCCCCAGGCCGTCGTCATCAACAAGACCTGCGAGGGTCTGGACACCGCCGAGGTCACCGAGCTCCACCAGGCCTACTACGGCTGCTTCCAGGGCACGCCGTGGCAGTGGTTCGTCATCCTCTGCAACGGCGACGTCACCCACTGCTGCTACGACTACGACGGCACCCAGAAGCTCGGCAACGTCCGCGAGCAGCGCATCCCGGAGATCGCGCGATCGCCCTTCCTCGCCACGATCGAGGAAGGATTCCGCGCGCACGACTTCACGAACCTTCCCCGCTGCGCCGTCTGCTTCAAGAATCCCGCCGCCAAGCCCCCGCTGACGGATCGCATCTGGAAGTACGCGCAGGCCTTCCCGATCAAGCTCCCCTTTCGCAGGCTTCTGAACGTCCCGCCCGGCGAAGGCTAAACGGTAGCCGCGCGGTCGCACGTATGACCGAGAGCACCTCGCCGAACCGGGACGCCTACGATCCCGCGTACTACGCGCAGATGTACCACCGGCACTGGTTCACGTGCCCCGCGCGCAAGTGGCGGGAACGCGAGGAGAACCTGCTCGAGCTGGTCCAGCCGCGCGGGACCGAGACGTTGCTCGATTTGGGCTGCGCGCGCGGAGACGCGTCGTTTTTCTTCGCTCCCCGGGTCGCCCGCGTCATCGGACTGGACGGCGAGCCGCTGGCAATCTCGCTCGCCCGCGAGAAGGCTCGCGATCTCGGCGTCTCCAACGTCACGTTTCTCCAGGCCGACGCCGGGCGATTCCCCGAAATCGGCGACGCGAGCGTGGAGGTGGCCGGGGCCTTCGACTTTCTCGAGCACGTCACCGACGACACGCTCGCCCGCATGCTCTCGGAGGTCAAGAGGGTCCTAAAGCCCGGCGGCCGCTTCGTGGCCTACACGCCCAACCGAGAGCACCTCGTCGAGAGGCTGAAGGCGCGCAACTTCATCCTGCGCCAGCAGCCCGACCACATCGCCGTGCGGCGCCCGCGCGAGATCCTGCGCTTTCTGGAAGACGCGGGGCTGCGCATCGAGAAGCTCTTCTATCCCGCCTCGCCCTACCCTCTCTATCGCGGGGTCGATCTGGCGTTGAAGAACCTGCCGGGGATCGGAAGGCCGTTCCGATTCCGGATCTGCCTGAGGGCGGTGAAAAGGTAGTTCGCCTAGGCGCGCCGCGCGCGAGCTTTTTTCGGTGCCACCACTTCGACGAGCTCCGGAGCGGCTTCCGGGAGAACCTCGACGATCTCGGGCAGCTCGCCCGCCGGCTTCTCGAAGCCGCAGCCCGCCTTGTCGCACGCGAAGACGTTGCCGGATTTCCTCTCCCGGAAGAGTAGGTACGGGTTGCCGCACTGCGGGCACTTCTCGGGGATCGGGCGCACCGAGAGCGAGAAGTCGCACTTGGGATAGTTGACGCACCCATAGAACGGCCGGAAGCGGCCGCGCCGCTCGGCGATGATGCCTCCGTCCTTGGAGCACTTCACGCCGGTGTCCTTGATCGGCTTGGGCGGCTTGTACTTGCACGCGGGATAGTTCGAGCACGAGACGTAGGCGCCGTAGCGGCCGTGCCGGCGCACCAGCTCGTGGCCGCAGCGCGGGCACATCTGCCCGGTCGGCTCGTCGGGCTTGGCCTCGGCCTTGCCTCCGGCGACCGCGATGTTCACGACGTTGCGGCACTTGGGGTAGGCGGTGCAGCCGAGAAAGGTCGAGCCCGTTCGGCTCTGGCGCACCTTCATCGGCTCGCCGCATTCGTCGCACGTCGTGTTCTCGATCTCCGACATGTCCACCGCGTCTTCCTCGGGATCCGGGATGTCCTGCGTGAAGGTGCAGCTGGGGTATCCGCTGCAGGCCACGAAGAGTCCGTTCTTGCCCATTCGAAGCTTCAACTTCTTTCCGCAGTTGGGACACTTCTCGTCGATCGGCGGAACCACGGACAGCTTCAGCTTTTTCGCCTGCGCCAGCGGAATGCCGGCCTTGCCCGACACCATGTCATCGAGGGCGCGGTCCCGGTCGCGGGTAAACGTCTTGTCGAAATCCGAGAGGGCCTTCGTCCAGGAGAGCTTTCCCTCCTCGACGTCGTCGAGCGCTTCCTCCATGCGAGCGGTGTACGCAGTCTCGAAGAAGTCGTCGAAGTAGGGGATCAGGAGCTCGATGACGGTGCGGCCGAGCGCGGTCGGGATGAAGCGGCGATCCTTCTTGTGGACGTAGCGCCGCTCCTCGATCTTGCGCAGGATCTCGGCGTAGGTCGAGGGCCGGCCGATGCCGTTCTCCTCGAGGAACTTCACCAGCGACGCCTCGTTGAAACGCGGCGGCGGCTGGGTTTCTTTCTTCTCGGGTTTGACCTCAAGGAGCTTCAGCGTCTCGCCCTGCGACAGCGGCGGGAGCTTCGGCGAGTCCTTGTCGGACTCCTCCTCGTCTACCGGCGCGAGGCTGGCGGCCGAGACGCCGTAGGCGGCGAGGTAGCCCGCGAACTTCAACGTGGAGCCCGAGGCGCGGTAGAGCGCCCGCCCCGCCGTGATCTCGGCGGCCGTCGTGTCGTAGACGGCGGGGGCCATCTGCGACGCGACGAAGCGCTCCCAGATCAGGCGGTAGAGCTTGGCCTCGTCGGAAGCCACGTGTTTGGCGACCTCGTCCGGCGGCAGGTCCAGGTACGTCGGCCGGATCGCCTCGTGGGCGTCCTGCGTGTCCCGGCGGCTCTTGAAGTAGCGGGGAGACTCGGGCAGCGATTCGCCGCCGTACTGCGCGCCGATGAGCTCGCGAACGGCCTTCAGCGCGTCGTCGGAGACGCGCGTGGAGTCGGTGCGCATGTAGGTGATCAGGCCGACGGTTCCGCGGCCCGGAATCTCGCGGCCCTCGTACAGCCGCTGCGCGATCTGCATCGTGCGGCGGACCGCGAAGGAGTAGCGCCGCGCCGCGGCCTGCTGGAGCTGCGAGGTGATGAAGGGCGGCGCCGGATTCTTGCGCCGCTCGGAGGTCTCGACCGACGTCACCGTCCACGTCGCACTCGAGACTTCGTCGACGACGGCCTTGGCCGCCGCCTCGTCGGCCAGACGCGGGTCGGCGCCGTCGAACTTGAGCTTCTGGCCGTCGAAAGCCGAGAGGCGCGCCGTGAAGGCGGGCGGGACTTTTCCTTCGACCGAGGCATCGACGGTCCAGTACTCGACGGGAACGAATCGTTCGATCTCGTTCTCGCGCTCGCAGATGATGCGCAACGCCACCGTCTGCACGCGCCCGGCCGAAAGCCCGCGCCAGATCTTCTTCCAGAGAAGATCCGACACTTCGTAGCCCACCAGCCGGTCGATGATGCGGCGCGCCTGCTGCGCGTCGACTAAGCGCCCGTCGATCTCGCCCGCGTCGTCCATCGCCGCGAGCACGGCCTTCTTGGTGATCTCATTGAACCGGACGCGCCGGAAGCTCGTCTTCTTCGCCCCGGGCTTCAACGTTTCCTGCAGGTGCCAGGAAATCGCTTCGCCTTCCCGGTCCGGGTCGGCCGCGAGATAGACGTTCTCGGCCTCGCGGGCCGCCTTCTTCAGCTCGTTGACGGTCTTCTCTTTGCCCTGGAGGACCTCATACGTCGGCTCGTAGGACTGCCCGCGGTCGACACCGAGTCCCTTGCGCGGAAGATCGCGCACGTGGCCGTACGACGCGAGGACCTTGAATCCCTTCCCGAGAAATTTCTCGAGGGTCTTCGCTTTCGCGGGCGATTCGACGATGACGATCGACTTAGCGGGCATAGAGGGCGTGGGAAAGTCTCATAACCTCGGCCAAAGCGCAAACGGCTCGGGTCCGCACTCTCTCAACGTTCCGCTATTCCCGGTCCCGCGGAGGATCCGCCTAACATCTGACTCCTAACGTCTTAGGACGCCGTAGCGTCCGCCCTCGACCGGCACCGCGAGGCCGGCGCCCTCGAGCTCGAAGAGCGCCGCGAGGACCGTCGCCGCCGGCAGATCGAGCGCCCGGGCGAGCTCTTCCGCCGACAGCGACTCTTCCGTCGCGAGCGCGTCGCGGAGCCGGCGCGCTTCGGCCGAGAGATCCCCGGGCGCGGCCGACGCTCCCGGGGCGACCCGCTGCGGCGGACCGACCGAGGGGAACAGCTCCGCGAGCACGTCCTCGGTGCCCCGGCACAGGATCGCGCCGTCGCGGAGAAGCGCGTGCGCTCCGACCGAGGTCTCCGAAAAAATGGAGCCCGGCACGGCGAACACGTCGCGCCCGAAGTCCGCCGCGAGCCGGGCCGTGATGAGAGAGCCCGACCGGCGAGAGGCCTCGACCACCACGACTCCCGAGGAGAGTCCCGCGATGATGCGATTGCGGATCGGAAAATTCTGGGGACGCGGCTCGCTTCCCGGCGGGTACTCCGACAGCAGCAACCCTTCGGCGGCGAGTCTCTCCTTCAGCCGCCGGTGCTCGCGGGGATAGTCAACGTCCAGGCCGCATCCGAGCACGGCCACCGTTCCGCCGGGGCCCTCCAGCGCGGCCTCGTGCGCCGACGCGTCGACACCGCGCGCGAAGCCCGAAACCACCGTCACGCCGGCCCCCGAGAGCTCCTGCGCCAGCCGCCAGGCGACGTCCCGGCCATACCGCGAAGCGTCGCGCGAGCCCACGACCGCCACGGCCGGAAGCCGCAGGCGCTCGAGTCTTCCGAGGGCGAAGAGCACCAGCGGCGGATCCGCGATCTCGGTCAGCAGCGGCGGATAGTCGGCGTCGAACGCGGTCAGAATCCGGATTCCTGAACGTTCGACGTCCGCGGCCCACCGCAGCGCCGGCGTCTGTTCGGGGGCCCGCAGAACCTCGCGCGCGCGTTCTCGACTGCCAAGTATTTGGGACAGTTCCTCCTCGTCCGAGGACAAGAGGGCTTCCACGCTGCCTCGCGCGCGCAGCGCGGGCCACAATCTCTGAGGCGTGACCCCGGCCCGCGTCCAGGAGATCGCGGCGGCGCGCGGGAGGGAATCGGGGCTCACGGCTTTAACGTACCTCTCATCCTTCCGGGGGCGCGGCGACAAATCTCCGATTGCGTATCGAGAGGAAACCTATAATAGCCACCCGACTTGGGAGGCGGGAGACGAGCTTGAACCGCAGCCGCACGTGGGTTCTCACCTTACTTCTTGTCGCGGGGGGCTGCACCTCGTACAACCATCCCGAGCGCGCCGAGACCCAGATGAAGTTCGGCACCGACGTCGCGAAGAAGGGACTCTGGCGCGAGGCGGCCTTCCGCTACGAGCAGGCGATCGCCAAGGCGCCCGACAATGCCCACGCGCACAACAATCTGGCCGTCGCGCTGGAGGCCAACGGCGATTTCGCGCGGGCGCTCGCCGAGTACAAGAAGGCCCTGGAGCTGGATCCCAACAACAACTACATCCGCCGCAACTACGCGCGGTTCGCTGAGTTCTACACGTCGTACACCAAGACGACGGGGAAGGCGGCCAGTGTTCCGTAGGACGCGGGCCGCGGTCTTCGCGCTCCTGGCCCTCGCCGTCGCGGCGGCGGCCGCGGCGAGCCCCGAGGAGGTCAAGCTCCGGCTGCCCCTGAAGGCGAAGCTCCCGCTGCGCGGCAACGAGCGCATCGCCCTGGCGCCTTTCATCTTGGTCACCGACGCCGAGAAGGCGCGCGACAAGCGCCTGCAGAACGTCGACCTGCAGGGAGAGTTCCACCGGTTCCTGAAGAAGCAGCTGGAGAAGAAGACCAAGTTCGAGATCGTCGAGGCGCCTCCGGATGTCAAGCTGCCGACCCAGAACTTGACCGAGCTCGCCCGCGCCCAGGAGTTCTGGACCTCGGTCGGAGCCCAGACCAACGCGGAGATCGTGGTGTCGGGAAGCCTCGAGTTCAAGGTCGAGGACCGCTCCGGCTACAAGACCGAGGAATACACCTCGCCCATCGACGGGCGCACCTACTACCGCCAGGTCTACGTCGAACAGACGGGGTTCCTGTTCGACATCGTCTTCCTGGTGTTCGACGGCCGCACGGGCGAGCGGCTCCTCCAGGACGAATTCAAGGACTTCCGCCAGACCAGCAGCCGGAAGGCCGACGAGCTCCAGGGCCTCTTCGAGAACCTCTTCTCGCTCGAGAACCAGATCCTGAACACCTTCGTCGCGCGCGACCGCGAGGCGGAACGCTACATCTTCAAGGACTGAGACTCCGGACCTCATGAAGAAGACGCTGGTCGCTCTGGCCCTCGGCGCCGTCCTCTCCGCTCCCGCTGCGGGTCAGATCATCTCGCCCTACTACACGTATTTCGGCCAGAACAAGATCGTCTACGATAAGTTCCCCTGGCAGATCTACCGGTCGACGCACTTCGTCATCTACTTCTACGACCGGGAGCAGGTCTCGCTGCAGAAGGTCGCGTCCTACGCCGAAAGCGCGTACGACGAGATCTCCCGCGACCTGAACTTCCAGATCCCCAAGCCGATCAACATCATCTATTACGCGACCCACTCCGAGTTCGAGCAGACCAACACGCTACCCAACTTCATCCCGGAAGGCATCGGGGCCTTCGCCCTACCCACCCGAAACCGGATGGTGCTTCCGGTGGACCTACCCGACGTCGAGCTCTCCAAGCTCATCGCGCACGAGCTGACCCACGTCTTCCAGTTCGAGATCCTCTTCGGCGGCAACTTCCTGCGGGCCCTGACCTCGAACACGCCGCAGTGGTTCACGGAGGGCATGGCGTCCTACTTCGGGAAGGACGAGACCAGCAAGGACAAGATGGTCCTGCGCGACGCCGTGCTCGCCGACCAGGTGCCCGACATCGCCGAGCGCGGCATCTACGGTTTCTTCGCCTACCGGTTCGGCCATGCCGTCTTCGACTTCGTCGAGACCGAGTGGGGCAAGGACGGCGTGCGCGACCTCGTGTTCGAGTACCGCGGCCAGCTCGGACCCGGAGTCGACCGCGTCCTGAAGCGCACGTTCAACGTCTCGGCCGAGGAGTTCGACATCCGCTTCCGGCGGTATCTGCGCCAGCGCTACATCAAGATCCTGACCGAGAAGGGCGAGCCCATCGACTTCGGCGACCGTGTGCGGCTGACCGAAGACCAGTCGGCCGAGCTGTCGGTCCGGCCCTTCCCCTCCGGAGACCTCGGCGCCGCCATCTCGACTCTGGGCGAGGACGCCAACGTCGTCGTCTTCTCGAGCCGCGAGCGCAAGCTCTTCAAGAACCTGACGAAAGGCTTCAAGACCGACTACGAGTACATCGTCGCGCAATGGCTGACGACGGGTCCGGTCGGAGGCGTGGACCTCGCCGTCGCCCCCGACGGGAACACGCTGGCCTTCTTCGTCCGCCGTGAACGCGGCAGAGAGCTCCTCCTCTTGAACGCCCTCGACGGCAAGATCGAGGGGATGGTCCCGATGCCGGGGATCGATCAGCAGCTCAATCCCGCCTTCTCCCCCGACGGAACGAAGATCATCTTCCACGGCGTCCAGGCCGGCCACGCCGACATCTTCCTCTTCGACCTGCAGGCCAAGAGCATCGTCAACCTGACGCAGGACGACGCGTTCGACTTCGCCCCGACCTATTCGCCCGACGGGAAATGGATCTACTACTCGGGCGTCCAGGGCACGACGGCGAAGATCTTCCGCTTCCAGCCGGGCGTTCCCGGGTCCCGCGAGCAGATCACCTACGGCGACTGGAACGACGAGGACGCGTCCGTCTCGCCCGACGGAAAGCGCCTTTACTTCGCCTCCGACCGCGACGGCGGGATCTATAACATCTACTCGATCAACCTCGACAACGGCGAGACGACGCTCTTCACCAACGTCGTCGGCGGCTGCTTCTCGCCTGCGGTCCTCGTGGCCCGCGACGGCTCGGAGCGGCTGGTCTTCTCGGCGTACTACAAGCGCCGCTTCACGCTCTACGTCACCGACGCCAAGAAGCCCTACCGCAAGCTCGCCGACGTCAACCCGGCCCCGTCGCCCGCCGGTCCCACGACGATCGCCCCGTACCAGCCTCCCATCGAAGTCGCGATCGACCCGGAAAAGATCACCAAGAAGCCGGGCCACAAGCTCTTCCTCGAGAACGCCGAGATTCTGGCCGGCATCTCGACGGATCAGACGTTCCTGTCCAACACGATCCTGACTTTCGGCGACAACCTGGGCGACCGCCGGCTGGTCGGCATTCTCCAGACGGTCTCCTCGTTCACGAACATCCTGCTCCAGTACACCGACATCTCGCAGCGCCTCCAGAAGGGCATCGAGGCCTACGATCAGAGGCAGTATTACCTCGCGATCAACAGCACCACGGGGGAGGTCGTCCGAACACGCAGCGCCTACCGGTTTACCGGAGGCGACATCTTCGGGACCTATCCCTTCAACCGGTACTACCGGCTCGAGGGCACCGCCGGATTCATCTCCCGCCAGTACGACGGCTATCCCGTCTTCAACACGGAGACCGGAACCTGCTGCATCGGTATCCCGACGAAGAACAACTATCCGCGCATCGGCGCGCGCTTCGTGGGCGACACCACGCAGTACGAGATCTTCGGGCCGATCTCGGGACGCAAGCTGTCCTTCGAGGCGAACTGGTCTCCGTACATCCAGGGCACCAAGCTGCCCGGCACCAGCGGCTCGACGCTGACGCTGGACCTCGACGCGGACCTGCGGCACTACTTCAAGATCACGCGCCGCTCGCTGATTGCGCTGCGGCTCTACGGCTTCCGGGCCACCGGCAATCTCCCCGACGTGCTCGCCTTCGGCGGTCTGGACACGGTCCGGGCCCTTCCCTACTACGGCATCTTCGGCAACACGGCCGCCTTCTTCAACGCTGAGTTCCGGTTCCCGCTGATCGACTTTCTCGCCACGCCGATCCTGGGCATCGGTGGAATCCGCGGAAAGGTCTTCTTCGACGTCGGCGGCGCGGCGTTGAAGAACCAGCCCTTCCAGTTCTGGAGCGACTACACGCTCTGCGGCACCGGCACCCCGTTGGGCGGCGCTCCGGCGGGTTGCCACGGCTCCGTCGGCGGATACTCCGACTGGGGTTTCGGCCTCCAGGCGGACATCTTCGGCCTCCCGCTCCACTTCGATTTCGCCAAGCAGTGGAACTTCAAGGAGAGCCTCACCGGTTTCAAGCTCTTCTTCTACATCGGTCCGGAATTCTGAGCGTAAGCAGTAAGCGGTAAGCGGTAAGCAGGACCGAGGACCGCGACTCCGCTGCTTACTGCTTACTGCTTACCGCTTCCTCACCTTACAATCCCTCCGCGTGCATTCCCGAAGGTCGCTCTCGGTTCGCGTGCTCGGCCCCTATGGCGGCTCCGCGCCGGGCTATCGCATGACCACGTTCTTGATCGACGGCGATACGGCGCTGGATGCCGGAGCGTTGACCGAGGCTCTTCCGCTGGCGGCGCAGAAACGCATCCGCCGCGTCGTGCTCACGCACGCGCACCTCGACCACGTCGCATCCCTGCCCTTCCTCGTCGAGAATCTCTACGGCCGGTCCACGCCGCTCGAGCTGCTCGCGCCCGCGCCCGTGCTCACGGCCCTCTCGCGCCACGTGTTCAACGACTCGACCTGGCCGGACTTCACGCGCCTTCCCTCGCGCCGCCGGCCCACCGTGGTGCTCTCCCCCGTCCCGGTCGGAAGGCCGTTTCGCGCGGGAGGCGTCCAGTTCACCGCTGTGCCCGTCGACCACGTCGTGCCGGCGTACGGTTACCTGGTGTCGCGGCCCGCACGCGCGATCCTCTTTTCCGGCGACACGATGCCGACCGAGCGCCTCTGGAAGGAGGCGCGGCACTGCCGGTCGCTGAAGGCGATCTTCCTGGAAGTCTCCTTCTCCGACGGCCAGAGCGCGGTCGCGAGAGCCTCGTGTCACTTAACGCCGCGGCTTCTCGAGCGCGAGCTCGCCAAGGCGCCGCCCCACGTGCCGGTCTACCTGTACCACATGAAGCCCCCGTCGCTGTCGCGGATCCGCCAGGAGGTGGCGGCATTGAAGGAACCGAGGCTGAGGCTCCTGGAATCGGATCGATCGTTCCGGTTCTGATTCGTGACCTCTCCTAGAGCAGCCTCGCCCACGCCAACAGATCCACCGCCAGCGTGCCGGCGAGGCGTCCGCGCAGACCATCGTTGCGCAGAAGATCCTCGCGGGATCCCGAAAGCGTCATCTCGCGCATCAGCCACGTGGTCTTGCCGCGCGCCTCGGCGCGAAAGCTCGAGAGCTGCGGCGATTCACCGACTCGGCGCAGGATCGAGAGACGCCCCCGGCCGCTCTCCGGGGCAACCTCCTCGACGAGGCGCGGCGAGCCAGCGCCGGCTCCCGGCGCCGCGAGCTCGAAGCGGAAGCCCGTAGCCGTGGCTTCTTCGCCGACGACCTCGGCGACCCCTTCGAGAAGACGCCGATAGCCGCGCGGCGTCGAGATCGCCGCATAGGCGTCGGCGGCGCTGCGGTCGGTTTCCAGGTACGCGGTCAGCGTCGCCTCGGTCGTCGAGGGAGACGGGTCGCGCGCGATCGCGAACGCGTTCTCGAGCAACTCATTCTCGACGCCGAAGACGTCGGAGAGCGTCTGCGACCGCGACGAAACGAGCGGGATCGAGAGCCGCGAGTGGCGGTCGTCCACTCGAAGGACGCCGCCCGCGTAGGAGACCACGCGATTGCCCGCGTCTTTGCGCAGCGTGACGCTCTGGAGGAACCGCGCTCGCGGTGCAAACGTCTTCTGCCACAGCTCTCGAAAGCGCTCGTCCGTGACCGGATCGAAAAAGACCTCGAGCTCCCGCGGCCCCTCCGGAACTCCGCCCGAAAACCCGACGTGCAGCCCCCGCGGCGTCGGCGAGGCTTCCAGATCCACGACTGCGGTCTCGATCCTCCCGCTCCGCGCCGGGACGATAGCCGGCAGGGGAAAGCCCACATCGGCCAGGACATCCCCCGCGGGGGTCGCGACGAGGAGGGCCGCATGATCGAAGTCGCGTTCGACTCTGCCGAGGAGGCGGCGCGTTTGAAAGCCGAGGGCATCGAGCAGGGCGCCAAAAGCGGCCACTCGCGCAAAGCACGTGCCTCCGGCGCCGAACTCCAGGTGCTCCTGCCAGAAGAGCTCGGGCGTTCGGGGCTTCTCCTCCGGGCTCGCGATCCTCGCATCCCGGACGATCTTCGAGGCGTTCTCGAACGGGACGTGGGCATTGAAGCGCGCAAAGAGCGCTTCGAGAAAGCCGCTCCCGGGCTGCGCCCGCGAGAGGTCGAGCGCCTCCAGGATCTCTTCGACCGGCAGCACCCTGTTCGCAGGCCGCTACGCGGGCTTTCCCGAAAGTCTCGCGACCATGTCCCGGATGCGGAACCGCGCGTCGTCGCTGAACCAGTAGTCCAGGAAGGGATCGTGGTCGCGAGCCTGGTCAAACCTCGCGATCGCGGCCGCGCGGCTGCGCCGCTTGATCGCCGCGTACGCGGCTGGCGAGAGACCGGCCAAAAACGAGGCCCGTTCGACCGCGGCCTCCAGAAGCGCCTCGGCGGGCACCACGCGATCCACGAGGCCCACGGCGAGCGCGCGCTCGACCGTGAGGTTCTCGCCCGTGGCCGCCAGGCGCTCCATCGTGCGCGCGCCGAGTCCGTGGCGGAACGGCTCCATGAGGCACTGCGGCACGGACACCCCCAGGATGACTTCCGAAAGCCCGAACTTGCCGCGTCCCTCTGCGGCCAGCCGCTCGTCGGCGGCCATCGCGACGATCAGTCCGCCCGCGATCGCGTGGCCGTTCAACGCGGCGACCACCGGCGGACCGAACACGAAGATCTGACGCACCAGGTCGCAGTAGTCCGAGACGAAGACCTCCATGGTCTTGCGGTCGCGATCGACCAGGATCCGCAGGTCCCAGCCCGCCGAGAAGAGTCCCGGGATCGCGGACGCCAAGACGACCGCGCGCGCCTTCTCGCTCGTGGAGAGCGCCGAAGAGAGCTCGGCGACGAGCTCCGGCGAAAACGCGTTCGCCTTGGGCCGGTTGAGAGTCAGGACCGCGACGTCGTCGGCGCGCTTCTCGATCGAGACCAGGCTCACGCCGTCCTCCGCTGCCGCTCATCCGGTGCAAAGAGCGCTCGATGCAGCCGCCGGTCCGGCGTCAGCTCGGGGTGAAAGGTCGCCGCGGTGACGTTGCCCTCCCGTACGAGAACCGGCTCGCCCGAGTGCGTCGCGAGGACCTCGACTCCCCTGCCCACGCGACGGATGCGCGGAGCGCGGATGAACACCGCCGGCATCGTGCCCCCGAGCGCCGGGCTGTCAACGTCGGCGACGAAAGAGTCGAGCTGCCTGCCGTACGCGTTGCGCTCGACGCCGACGTCGATGAGACCGAGGCCCTTCTGGGCCGGGTTGGTCACGTCGCGCGCGAGGACGATCGCGCCGGCGCAGGTGCCGAGGATGGGGTGTCCCGCCTCGGCGAAGGACCGGAAGGCCGCTTCCCAGGGCTCGGCCTCGAAGAACTTCCACAGCGTCGTGGACTCGCCTCCGGGGATCACGAGTCCCGATGCCTCCTCGAGATCCCCGGGGCGCTTGGCCTCGAAGCTCTCGACGCCGACTTCCGCCAGGGCCCGGCGATGGGCCTCGAAGTCGCCCTGGAGCGCGAGGACGGCGACGCCCCGACGATTCTGAGCGCCCGTCTTCACCATCCGCGCGTCTGGAGTTGGGCCTCTTCGGCGAGGCTCGCCGCCTCGATGCCCTTCATTCCGGAGCCCAGAGACTCTTCCGCGGCCAGGAGGGCCTGCGCGTCTTTCCAGTGCGTCGTGGCCTGAACGATCGCGCGCGCCCGCTTCTCGGGATCGTCGGACTTGAAGATACCCGAGCCGACGAAGATCGCCTCGGCGCCGAGCTGCATGCACAGGGCCGCATCCGCGGGTGTCGCGACGCCGCCGGCGGCGAAGTTCGGCACCGGGAGCTTGCCCGTCTCGGCCACCTCAACGACGAGCTCGAACGGGGCCTGCAGTCGCTTGGCCGCCGCCATCCTCTCGTCCTTGGAGAGCTGCGTGAGCATCTTGATCTCGCGGTGCACTTCGCGCAGGTGTTTGACGGCGTGAACGATGTCGCCGGTGCCGGCCTCCCCTTTCGTCCGGATCATGGCCGCGCCCTCGCCGATGCGGCGCAGCGCCTCTCCCAGGTTGCGGCAGCCGCACACGAACGGGATCGCGAAGTCGTGCTTGTAGACGTGGTTCTCTTCGTCGGCGGGCGTGAGGACCTCGGACTCGTCGATGAAGTCGACCTTCAGCGCTTCGAGGACCCGCGCCTCGGCCAGGTGCCCGATCCGGCACTTCGCCATCACCGGAATCGAGACGGCCTTCTGGATCTCCCGGATCTTGGAGACCGGCGACATGCGCGCGACCCCCCCGTCGCGCCGGATGTCCGCGGGCACCCGCTCCAGGGCCATCACCGCCGCGGCTCCCGCTGCTTCGGCGATCTTCGCCTGCTCCGCGTTGACGACGTCCATGATCACGCCGCCCTTGAGCATTTCGGCTAAACCGACTTTCAACCGAAAACTATCTGCAGTGGTCATTGCGCCATCCTCCCCTGTCACGTCATACGACCGGCGCCGACAGCGCCGAACGGTTTCGCGATTCCACTTCGCGGACCGCCTCCGCGAGGAGGGCGATCCCACGCTCGATTTCCTTTCGCTCGACACGCGTGACCGAGAGGCGCACGCGCTCGACGTCCTCGCCGCGAGGATCGAAGTCCTGCCCCGGCGCCACGGCCACCCCGCGCCGCGCGGCCGCCTCCGCGACGCGCCGGCCCGACACGCCTCTCCGCAGAATCAGCCAGAACAGCGGGTTTCCGCTCTCTCCGCCCCAAATAGTTGCCTCAGGCAACCTTTCATGGAGGGCCCGGCGGGCCGCCTCGGCGCGCAGCGAGACCTCTTCCCTGCGGGCCTGCCGCACCCTGCGATCCGCGCCCGCCTTCAGAAACGCGGCGACCGCGGCCTGCAGCGGGACGGGCGTCTGAAAGTCGGTGGCCTTCTTCACGCGCGCCAGCTGCTCGACGATGGCGCCTTCCGCCGCGATCCAGCCGATCCGGAAGCCCGGGACCAGATCCTTCGACAAGGTTCCGAGCCACACCGTGCGCTCGGGCCGCGATGCCGCGAGCGGCAGCAGTCCCGACTCCGGCTCCTCGTAGCCGTCCTCGACGATGAGCGCGCCCGAAGACATCGCGGCGTCCGCGAGGGCGAGACGGCGGTCGCGGCCCGTCGTGATACCCGTCGGATTCTGCCGCTCGGGCATGACGTAGACGAGCTTGACGCGCCGGCCGCGCAGAACCGAGGGATCGGGACCCCCTTCGTCCATCGGCATCGGCACGATCGAGACGCCCGCCAGGCGCGCGAGCGCGAGAGCTCCCGAGTAAGTCGGCGACTCCATCGCTGCAAGGTCTCCTGGATCCGTGAAGGTCCGGAAGAGAAGATCCAGTCCCTGTTGCGCGCCGCTAACGACCAGAATCTCCGCGGGCGAGCGTTTGATGCCGTGCTCGTTCAAGCGGCGCGCGATCTCCACGCGCAGCTCGTCCAAGCCGAGAGGGGGAGCGTAGGACCAGAGGTCGCGGCGCCGGCTCCACGCGTAGGAGACGGTGCGGGTGAACTCCTCGAGCGGGAAGAAGCGCTCGTCCGGCGCCAGCCGCGAGAAGTCCGCAAAGAGCGAAGCCGGCAGGGGAGTCGAGGCCTCGTCGGGAAGGCCCGCGACGCGCCGAGAGAGCAGGTCGTTCAACCGAAACGGAGCGGGGGAGGGCGACCCGGAAAGCACGACGGTGCCGCTGCCCACCCGGCCCTCCACGAGCCCGCGCTCCGCCAGGAGGCGGTAGGCGGCCTGAACGGTCCCGCGGTTGACCCCGAGGGCGGCCGCGAGCTCGCGAGTGGTCGGCAGGCGAGAGTTCGTCGGCAGGGAACCGCCCGAAATCTCGCGTTCGATCGCCTCGCTGACCTGCTCCGGGAGCGGAATCGGTGCGGCGCGATCGATTCCGATCTGGGTCAGATCCAATTGGCCCACCATCGATCCAATTGTATTGCCTGGTCTGCCGTTGTGACAAGGGTTCAACTGGGTCTTGCGGCCTTACAGTATTGACCGTAGTTTGATCTGGCTAAATTGTCTGTCTTCTGTTTATTACTGTGAATCTACAGTAGTTATATCAGGCGCCGTGCTTGCGAAGCTCCTCTTCTAGGCTGCGAGAGAACAGAAACTCCCGATCCTTTTCGGAAATGGATCGCCGCTTCGCAAGCGAAGCGCGAACCCTTTCCTCGAGCGCATCGAGTTCGGCAAATCCGTCCGTCAGCTCGCGGACGACCGCCCGGCGGACCGTCTCGTCGTCGGCTTTCTGCTCCAGGGAACGGCTCTCCTTGAGAGCCTTCAAGACCACCCGGGAGAGGTAGAGGATCCGGTCGGCCGAAATCTTCACGATGGCCTACCCGCCCGCAGGTCCTCGGAAAACGGATGCCGCAGCAGCTGCTCGAGTACCGGCGCCGTCAGGGCCGCGACGTCGGCCCCCATCAGGGCGGCATCGAGGACGTGCACGGAATTGCGGACCTCGGCCACCACGACCTGGGTCTGGAAGCCGTAGTTGTCGTAGACGCGGATGACCTGCTCGACCAAATCCATGCCGATGGTGCCGATGTCGTCGAGAGGCCCGACTGCGGGAGCGACGTAGCTCGCGTTGCCCTTGGCCGCGACCAGGGCCTGCGAAGCCGAGTAACAGCCCGCAGCGCACGTGGCGATCTGGTCCTGCGAGAGCAGACGCGCCACGCGCAGGCCGTCGGGGCGAAGGGGGAGCCGCACCACGATGTCCTTGCCGAGCTTTGCGAGCTCGCGCGCCTCTTTGTACATGCCCTTGGGATCGTCGGCCGAAAGCTCGGCGAGAACGGGCCCGTCGGTGATGCCGGCCAGATCGCGCACGGCCTTGCGGAAGTCGACGTTCTCGACCTGGGCCCCGGCCACCGAGATCCAGACCCCGTCTAAGAGGCCTAGATCCTTGATACGGCGGGCCTCTTCCGCGCTCGCGCTGTCCAGGAAAAACCGCATGGAGGCGGGATTCTATATGGGACCGTGTTCCAGATCCCAGTTCTCAGGTCTCAGGAATCCTCGTCTTCGTCGTCGCCGAGGAAATCCGTCTTCGGCTTCTTCTCCGACTTGGGACCTGAGACTTGAGACTTGAGACCCGTCTCCCCGGCACCGGGAAGCGCGGCCTGCGGCTCCTCTTCGCCCTCGTCGCTCTCGGCGAGCTTGGCGACGGCGACGAGCCGATCCCCTTCCTCCAGCTGAATGACGCGCACACCCTGCGCGGCGCGGCCGGTCTCGCGGATGTCGCGGACCTTGATCCGGATCAGCTGCCCCCTCTCGGTGATGAGCAGCAGCTGATCGGCGTCCACGACCGACTTGATGCCCACGACCGGCCCGTTTTTCTCGGTGACCTTGACGTTGATCACGCCCGAGCCGCCGCGCCCCTGGTAGCGGTATTCCTCCACTTCGGAGCGCTTCCCGTAGCCGTTCTCGGTGACCGACAGCAGGTGCGCCTTCTCGTCGACGACGTCCATGGCGACGACTTCGTCGTCCTTCTTCTTCAGCGTCACGCCGATGACCCCCGTGGTGTCGCGGCCCATCGGTCGGACGTCTTTCTCGGAGAAGCGGATGCCCATTCCCTGGCGCGTGCCGATGAAGATCTGATTCTCGCCGTTGGTGATGCGCACGGAAAGCAGCGAATCCCCCTCCTCGAGGTTGATCGCGATGATTCCGCCCGAGCGCACGTTCGAGTACATCGAGAGGGGAGTCTTCTTCACGACGCCGTTCTTCGTGGCGAATATCAGGTACCGGTCTTCGGGGAAGTCCTTGGTCGCCGCCATCGCCACGATGCCCTCGTTGGACCCGAGCGACAGCAGATTCACGATCGCCTTGCCGCGCGTCGCCGGCCCGAGCTGCGGCAGGTCGTAGACCTTGATCCAGTGCATGCGGCCGCGCGAGGTGAACGCGAGGACGTACGCGTGCGTCGACGCGACGAACAGGTGCTCGACGAGGTCCTCTTCCTTCATGGTGGCGCCGATCCGGCCCTTCCCGCCGCGGCGCTGCGCTCGGTAGAGCGACAGGGGAGAGCGCTTGATGTATCCGCCGCGGGACACGGTGATGACCATGTCCTCCTCGACGATCAGGTCCTCGATGTCGATGTCGGAGGCCTCGGCGACGATCTCGGTCCGTCGCTCGTCGCCGAACTGTTTCTTGATCTGCTGCAGCTCGTCGACGATGATTTCGAGGACCAGCTTCTCCGAGCCCAGGATCTCGCGCAGCTTCGCGATGAGGGAGAGGACCTCCTTGAACTCGGCGACGATCTTCTCCCGCTCGAGTCCCGTGAGCCGGTGGAGCCGCATGTCCAGGATGGCCTGGGCCTGCACCTCGTCGAGCCGGAGGACCTGGTTGCCCTTGCCGCCCTCGTCGCCGAGGGCAGTGCCGATGAACTTCTCCAGCGCCGCGCGGGTCATGGAGACCTCGGCGGACAGGCGGGCCCTGGCTTCCTGGGGGTCCTTGGACGCCCGGATGATCTTGATGACGAGGTCGAGGTTCGCCAGCGCCAGGGCGAGGCCGCGCAGGAGGTGCGCCCTCTCCTCCGCCTTCTTCAGGTCGAATTGCGTCCGCCGGATCACGACCGCCTTGCGGTGGTCGATGAAGTGGCGCAGGAGGTCCTGCAGCGGCAGGACGCGCGGCTGGTTCTCGACGATCGCGAGGAAGATGATCCCGAAGCTCGACTGCATCGGGGTCAGCGCGTAGAGCTTGTTGAGGACGACCTGGGCGTTCTCGCCGCGCTTGAGCTCGACGACGATGCGCATGCCTTCGCGGTTGGACTCGTCGCGCAGGTCGGCGACGCCATCGATCTTCTTCTCGTTGACGAGCTCGGCGATCCTCTCGATCAGCTTGGCCTTGTTGACCTGGTAGGGGATCTCCGTGACGACGATCGACTCCTTGTCGCCGCGGGCGGCCTTCTCGATCATGGCGCGGGCCCGCACCTGCACCGAGCCGCGGCCGGTCTTGTAGGCGTCCTTGATGCCCTGGGCGCCGTGGATGAAGGCGCCGGTGGGAAAGTCCGGCCCCGGCAGCCTCTTCATGAGTTGGCCGAGCGCCGCGTCCGGATGCTTGATGAGCTCGATCGTCGCGTCGACGACTTCGGAGAGGTTGTGCGGTGGGATGTTGGTGGCCATGCCGACCGCGATGCCCGTCGAGCCGTTGACGAGGAGGTTCGGGAACTTGGCCGGCAGCACCATCGGCTCGACGAGCGAGCCGTCGTAGTTGGGCGTCCAATCGACGGTGTCCTTGTCGATGTCGTCGCCGAGGAGCTCGGCAGCGAGGCGCGTCAGCCGAACCTCGGTATAGCGCATGGCCGCGGCGTTGTCGCCGTCGACCGAGCCGAAGTTCCCCTGCCCGTCGACCAGCGGATAGCGCAGCGAGAACTCCTGCGCCATGCGGACGACCGAGTCGTAGACCGCGCTCTCGCCGTGCGGGTGGTATTTGCCGAGGACGTCGCCGACGATGCGGGCGGACTTGCGGTACGGCTTGTTGTGGAGGTTGCCCTGCTCCCACATGCCGTAGAGGCAGCGGCGGTGCACGGGCTTCAGGCCGTCGCGGACGTCGGGGAGCGCCCGTCCGATGATGACGGACATGGCGTAGTCGAGGTACGACCGGCGGACCTCGTCCTCGATCGTGACGGGCAGCTTGTCTTCGGGGGTCAGGAGGTTCGCCATCGGCTCAGATGTCCAGGTTCCTCACGTTCAGGGCGTTCTCCTCGATGAAGTCGCGGCGCGGTTCGACGGCATCGCCCATGAGGATCGAAAAGACCTCGTTGGCCTCGACCGCGTCCTCGACCGCGACCTGGAGCAGCCGCCGCGTCTCGGGGTTCATCGTCGTGTCCCAGAGCTGCTCGGGGTTCATCTCGCCGAGGCCCTTGTAGCGGTTGATGACGAGCCCCTTCTTGGCCGACTCGTAGACCGCGTCGACGACGGCCGAGAGGGTCTCGTGCTTGGCCGTTTCGCCGTCGCGCGTCACGACGTAGGGCCCGTCGAGGAATCCACCGATGGATTTGGCGGTCTCCTTGATCCGCTTGAACTCGAACGCCGAGACGAACTCGGCGTCGATCGTGGCCGTGCGCGGCACGCCGTTGACCTTCCGCGTGATCTCGAGAGCCCAGCCCGAGTGCTCCTCGTCGGCCACGACCTCGGCCTTCTCGACGCCGAAGACGCGGACCGCCTTGGCGATCTCCTCGACCTTCTTCTTCTCCGCGAATTCGCTCTTGGAGGTCATGCCGCGGTCGATGAGGGCGCGAAGCAGGCCCTCGGGGATGCCCCTCTGGCCGAGTTTGCCGACGTGCGTCCGGTACTCCTCCATCTTCTCCAGAAGCGCGGCGAGCTTGGCGCCCGACACGCTCGTGCCGGACATCTCCGAGGAGAGGGTGCGGTCCTCGCCGAGGCGGCCGAGAAGGAACTTGGACATCTCCTTCTCGTCCTTCAGGTAGGTCTCTTTCTTGTTCTCCGTGACTTTGTAGAGCGGCGGCTGCGCGATGTAGAGGAACCCCTTGTCGATGAGCGTCGCCATGTGGCGGAAGAAAAACGTCAGCAGCAGCGTCCGGATGTGCGAGCCGTCCACGTCGGCGTCGGTCATGATGACGATCTTGTGGTAGCGGACCTTCGAGGCGTCGAAGTCCGTCGAGATCCCCGCGCCCAGGGCCGTGATCAGCGTCCGGATCTCGGCGGAGGCGAGCATCTTGTCCAGGCGCGCCTTCTCGACGTTCAGGATCTTCCCGCGCAGGGGCAGGATCGCCTGGGAGCGCCGGTCTCGGCCCATCTTGGCCGAGCCGCCGGCCGAGTCTCCCTCGACGATGAAGAGCTCCGAGAAGGCGGGGTCCTTCTCCTGGCAGTCGGCGAGCTTGCCGGGAAGAGCGCCCGAGTCGAGCGCGCCCTTGCGGCGGACGAGCTCGCGGGCCTTGCGGGCGGCCTCGCGCGCCCGGGCGGACTCGACGATCTTCTCGACGATCTTCTTGCCGACGCGCGGGTTCTCCTCGAGGTACGAGCCCAGCTTGTCGTAGACGACCTGCTGGACCCAGGTCTTCACCTCGGAGGAGACGAGCTTGTCCTTGGTCTGCGATGAGAACTTGGGATCCTTGACCTTGACCGAGATGACGGCGGTCAAGCCCTCCCGGCAGTCGTCGCCCGAGAGCGTGGTCTCCTTCAGCGCCTTGGTCAGCCCGTTGGCCTCGGCGTACTTCTGGATCGCGCGCGTCAGTGCCGTCTTGAACCCCTCGACGTGCGTTCCGCCGTCGCGGTTGTTGATCGTGTTGGTGAAGGCGAAGAGCGTGTCGGCGTAGCCCTCGTTCCACTGCAAGGCGACCTCGACCCTCTCCTTGTCGGCGTCGCGCTGGGAGTCCCCGGTGCCGTTCTTGACGTCCTGGAAGAAGATGACCTTGTCGTGGATCGGCTGCTTCGTCTTGTTGAGGTGCTCGACGAAGGACTTGATGCCGCCCTCGTAGGCGAAGTCGTGCTTCTTCTCGGTGCGCTCGTCGACGATCGAGATGCGCACGCCGGGATTGAGGAACGAGAGCTCGCGCAGCCTCTGCGAGAGGCTGTCGAAGTGGAACTCGGTGACCGAGAAGATCTTCGGATCCGCCCAGAACGTGATCTTGGTGCCGGTCTTCTTGGACGTGCCCACGGCCTTGATCGCGGCCGCCGGCCGGCCCTGCTCGTAGGCCTGCTGCCAGACTTTCCCGTCGCGGCGGACCTCGACTTCGAGGCGCTTGGACAGCGCGTTGACGACGGAGACGCCGACGCCATGGAGGCCGCCGGAGACCTTGTAGGAGTTGTCGTCGAACTTCCCGCCCGAGTGCAGGTCCGTCATGATGATCTCGAGGGTCTCGCGCTTGTGCTCCTTGTGCATCCCGACCGGGATGCCGCGGCCGTTGTCCTCGACGGTGACGGAGTTGTCGGGGTGGATCGTGACGGAGACGTGGTCGCAGTATCCGACCTGCGCCTCGTCGATCGAGTTGTCGACGAGCTCGAAGACCATGTGATGCAGGCCCGAGAGATCGTCGGTGTCCCCGATGTACATGCCGGGGCGCTTGCGAACGGCCTCCAGGCCCTTCAGCAGCTTGATCGAATCGGTGGTGTAGGCGGTGGTGCTGCTCATCGTCGCTTTGAGTCGTCTCCTAGGCTTTCACCGCGCGCAACACGCGCGGACGCGACACGAATCCCTCGCGGACTTCGAGCACGGCGGCGGCGCGCGCCGCCCACCGCGCCGGAGGCGCCGCGGTCGTCAGGAGCACGGAGGCCTGCGCCGGCAGCGCATCGAAGAACTCGTCAACCCAGCCCTCCGCCAGGTGCGCATCGAAGTCGTCGGCCGCAAAGAGCGGCGGCTCCCCCGCCCGGCGCGCCACGGCGTGCCACTCCGCGAGCTTGATCAGGGCCACCGCGCGGGCGACTTCCCCGGCCGAGGCCTGCATCGCCAGCGGGCGGCCGTTGCGGAGCCACAGGAGGTCGTCCCTATGCGGGCCCGCCAGCGTGTGTCCGCGACGGACTTCGAACGCGGCGACTTTCGAAAGCTCGCCGCGCAGAGCCTCGGCCGAATCGTCCGGCGCCGAGCAGACCCCCCGGATCGAGGCGTACGCGAGACCCGCCTGTCCCGCGAGGATCGCGAAGTCCTGCTCCCACTCCGAGAGCGCGGCCTTGCGGTGGCGCCGTACCGCAGCGCCCGCGAGGACGAGCTCCTCGGTCCAGGCCTCCAGCTCTCCCGGGGCGGTCGTGGAGTGCCGCCGCATCTTCGCCAGCAGCGCGTTTCTCTCGGAGAGGGCCCGCGCATAACGGGAAAGATCGTCTCCGGCGGCGGGCCGCACGCCGAGCACGAGGCGGTCTAAGAACCGCCGGCGACCGGACGGGGATCCCGTCAGAAGCTCGGCGTGCTCAGGCGCGAGGAAGACCGCGGGCGCTTTCTCGGAGACTTCCCGGAAGCCGCACGGCTTGCCGGCGCGCCAGAACTCTCGCCCGGTCTCCTTCGACCAGGCGATCGTGACCTTCTCTGCGCCCGAACGGCACTCCAACGCCGCCGTGATCGAGAAGCGTTCTCCGTCCTTCGCCATCGCGGCGGAAGAGGCGCCCCGGAACGAACGTTGCCCGCACACGAGGGCCGCGGCCTCGAGGAGGTTGGTCTTGCCCTGCGCGTTCTCTCCCGTGATCAGAGTGACACCCTCGCCGAGAGAAACGGCGTCGGGGGAGATATTGCGGAAGCCTTGGTTCGAAAGTTCTGAAAGGTACAAGCGGTCTTATCCCACCTCGTTAGTCAGAGGCGCATCGGCATCACGACGTACAGATAGCGCGAGGCCCCTTCGGTGCCGCCCTCCGGCTGGCAGAGGCACTGCGTGTTCTCGTCCTTCAGCTCGAGACGAACCGTTTCGCTTTCGGCCTCCTCGAGGAAGTCGAGGAGGTATTGCGCGTTCAGACCGATCGAGAGCGGCTCTCCATCGAACTCGATGTCGAGCGTCTCCATTCCCTCGCCCAGCTCCTGGCTGTTGGAAGCCACGGTGAGGCTTCCCTTCTCGAAGGAGAGCTTGACCCCGCGGGAACGCTCGGAAGAGAAGAGCGAGACGCGCCGGATGGCGTCCTTCGAGGCCGTCGTCGGCACTTTCGCGATCCGGTCGTTGTTCTTCGAAAGGATCTTTTCGTAGTCCGGAAAATTCACGTCGAGCAGACGCGCCACGAGCTGCCGGCTCCCGACGGTGAAGAGCAGGTGATTCTCGGAGTGCCGGATCTCCAGCTGCGCGTCTTCCCCGCCGTCCATCTTGAGGATCTCGGCCAGAGCCTTCTTCGGGATCAGGACGTTGGGGAGCGTCCCCTTGACGTCGTCCTTGGGGAAATCGATCAGGGCAAGTCGATGTCCGTCCGTCGCGACCAGCTCGAATTCCTTGCCCTTGTCCTTGAGCAGGGCCCCCATCAGCTGGAACCTGGTCTCCTCGGCCGAAACAGCATATAAGACCTTACGGGTCAGTCTTTTCCACAGATTCAACGGGAAAGAAACACCCTTTTTCGCTTCGACTTTGGGAACCGTCGGGAAATCCTCGGCCGGCTGGGCAACTAACCTGAAATTTGACCTTTGACAGGTTACCCCCAGGTAGTGGATGTCCATCAGCTTCAGAGCGACGTCCGCCTCTGGGAGATTGCGGATCAGGTCGAAGAGCTTACGGGCCGGAACGGTCACGCTCCCCGGCCGCGAGACCCTGGCCTGGGCCTGGGAGAGCAGAGTCAAGTCGAGATCCGTCGACGTAAACGACAGGTGTCCGTCGGCGGCGCGCAGCAGGATGTTCGAGAGAATCGGAATCGTGTTCTTCCTCTCGACCACACCCTGCATCAGGGTCAACTCGTTGAGAAAGTCGCCCCGTTTTACCGTCAATTCCATGGG
This sequence comes from Acidobacteriota bacterium, assembly GCA_046725935.1. Lineage (GTDB taxonomy): Bacteria > Acidobacteriota > Thermoanaerobaculia > UBA5066 > Gp7-AA6 > DAHUXD01. The sequence goes on from JBKOZO010000022.1 coordinate 49,928, forward strand.
AGCAAGAAGCCTCCAGAAAGAGAAAAAAGTCTATCACATTCAGACGCATTCGTAGGGCGAATGCAAAAATCGGAACGCTCAAAAAACCCAATAAAAACGGGCCTAAAACGCATGCTCCCTCTGTGGAGACTTTGGCCGAACTTCCGCAGAAGCGTCTCGGGAAGAAGGCTCGCCGACGAATGCGGAAAACGCTCCCGAGGAAAAGTCGGAAACGCCGCCGAATGCGTCAACGGTAGGGCTGTAAAAACCCTTCGACGACCCTGCGGAAATCGGCGTCGTCCTCGATCATCCGTTCGATCTTTTCCACCGAGTGCATCACCGTCGAGTGGTGCTTGTCGTTGAAGAGCCTGCCGATCTCGGGGTAGGACAGCTCCGTCAGCTTCCGGCAGAGATACATGGCCACCTGGCGGGGAAAGGCCACTGGCTTGGCGTTGGATTTGGCCTTCATGTCGGAGACCCGCAGGCCGTAGTGGGAAGCCACGGCCTTGAGGATCTCGGAGGGGACGGCCTTGTGCTCTTCCGTCCCCACGATGTCTTTGAGGGTCTCGCGGGCGAGCTCGACGGAGAGGGGCTTTCCCGTCAGGGAAGCGAAGGCCAACACGCGATTCAACCGCCCCTCGAGCTCCCGGACGTTCGACTTGACGGTTCCCGCGATGAACATGGCGACGTCGTTGGGGATCTCGGTCTTCTCGGCCGCCGCCTTCTTGCGGATGATCGCGACTTTCATCTCCAGATCCGGCGGCTGGATGTCGGCGATTAACCCCCACTCGAACCGCGAGCGCAGCCTCTCCTCCAGCGTCGGGATCTCCTTGGGCAGAGCGTCGGAGGTCAGGACGATCTGCTTCTGCGCGTCGTGAAGGGCGTTGAACGTGTGGAAGAACTCCTCCTGCGTCGAGTCCTTGCCCGCGATGAACTGGACGTCGTCCATCAGCAGAACGTCGAGCTCGCGATACCGGCGCTTGAATTCGTGCATGCGCTCGAATCGCAGCGCGTTGATGAGCTCGTTTAAGAAACGCTCGGCCGAGAGATACAGAACGCGCGCGCCGGGATTGCGGCGCAGCACTTCCTGGGCGATCGCGTGCATCAGGTGCGTCTTCCCCAGACCCACGCCACCGTAGAGAAACAGCGGGTTGTAGGAGCGCGACGGCGACTCGGCCACCGCGCGCGCCGCCGCATGCGCGAACTGGTTGGAGGAGCCCACGACGAACGTGTCGAACGTGAAGCGCGGGTGGGCGACCACGCCTCGCGCGGCAGCGGTGGCGGCGGCGGCCGCGGGGGACGGAGCCTCGCTCGATCCGGACTCGAAACGGATCTCGAGCCCCGGCAGGCCCTCCGCCTCGGCCTCCCGTGCGAGGAGCTCGCCGTGGCGGGACTCGATCCAATCCGCGAACATCCGGGAGGGGACTGAGACCGTCAGGACGGGGGAAGAGCCCGAGGCGTCCAGCTCGAGCTGCCGGGTGGGGGCGAACCAGGTCTTCAGCTCCTTGGGATCGAGCTTTCCCTCGATCCTCTTCAAGATGGAGCTCCAGACTTCGGTCATGCAGTGCCCCGCCCGGCCGGTTTTCCACAGAATTTCCACAAGCTGTGGAAGGAGCTGTGGCGGGCCGGGGGCGGGAGTATATACGGGTCACAGGTCCCAAGTCCCAGGTCCCAAGTCAGACTCGAGATTCGTTGCTTGACTTCACGTCCCCCGACACCTAGCATTCCCGCTCTTTATGAAGCGCACCTACCAGCCCAACAATCGGCGCCGCAAGCGCACCCACGGGTTTCTCGTTCGCATGCGGACGCGCTCCGGTCGTGCCGTCATTTCGGCGCGCCGGCGCAAGGGGCGCAAAAGACTGACGGTGTGAACTCGGGCCCGGCCGTCTCCGAGGGCTTCTCCCGGAACGACCGCCTCCGCAAACGCAGGGAATTCGAAGAGTGCTACGCCTCCGGGGTGCGCGTTTCCGGGCGACACATCCAGCTCTTTCTCCTCGCCGGCGAAACCCGGCCTCGCCTGGGAGTCTCGGTCTCGCGCCGCGTCGGCAGCGCGGTCACGCGCAATCGCGTCCGACGCCGTCTGCGCGAGATCTTTCGCCGCTCTCGTGCTCTTTTCCGGACCTCTCCCGCCCGAGTCGTCGTCAACGCCCGGCCGTCGGCGGCTTCGGCACCGTTCGCCGAGCTTTCCGAGGACTATCGATCGGCTCTGAGCCGGGCGCTCTCGCGCCTGCCTCGCCCGTGAGCGTCGTCGCGCGTCTCGCGATCGGCGCGCTCGATCTCTACAAGCGCTTCGTGTCGCCGTACTTGCCGCGCGCCTGCCGCTTCGAGCCGACCTGCTCGGTCTACGCCCGCGAGGCGATCGCGCGCTACGGCATCGGAAGGGGAGCAGTCCTGGCGATCGGGCGCCTGCTGCGCTGCCACCCGTTCCACAAGGGCGGCTTCGACCCCGTTCCCTAGGGAACGCCGACGCCATGGAAAAGCGCCTTCTCCTCGCCGCCGGCCTCTCCCTCGCGATTCTGCTCGCCTGGGAATGGCTCGCGCCCAAGGCCCCGAAACCGCAGCCGGCGGCGCCGACACCCGCCGCGTCCGCCGCGCCGACACCTTCCGCAGCGTCGCCGGCCTCGGACGCGACGGCGGAAGCGACGGTTTCACCGGCGCCGCAGGCCAAACCCGAGAGCGCCGCCGAAGAAACCGCCGAAGTGGTCGAGAACGACGTCTTCAAGGCGACGTTCACCAACCGCGGCGCCGTTTTGAAGTCGTTCATCCTCAAGCGCTACACCGACGAGCAGAAGCAGCCGCTGGAGCTCGTGCGCACTGCACCGCCGAATCTTCCGCGACCCCTGGGCCTCGACTTCGGCAAGGATGCCGAGACGACGAAGGCCGTCGCCTCGTCGCTCTTCGTCGTCGAGCGTGACTCGCCGCGCGACGTGCGTTTCCGGTACACGGACGCGAAGATCTCGGTCACCAAGGAATTCCGGATCGCCGACGGATACCTCTTCACCACGAAGGTCTCGGTCGCCGGGCCACCCTTTTCCGTCGTGCTCGGCCCCGGCCTGCGCAACCCCGCCGAGTCCGAGAAGAACTCGCGCTACATCATGCCGGCCTCGGCCGTGCTGTCCACGACCGACGGGTTGAAGCTCGTGCGTCCGGAGAAAGCCACGGCGGGGGAGTCGTGGACCATTCCGCCCAAGGGATTCGCCGGCATGGAGGACAACTACTTTCTCGAGGTCCTCGTGCCCGACGCCGCGACGACCGCTCGGCTCTTGACCTTCGCCGTGCCGCAGCCGACGGGGGACAAGCCCTCGCTCGATCTGGCCGTGGGCCTCTCCGGCGAGCGCTCCTTCGTGG